>CAYNXA010000075.1:0-8265 GCA_964401015.1 uncultured Oscillospiraceae bacterium | reverse complement strand
CATCCGAAAGGCAAAATGAAGCGCATTTACGGCGGCGAAAACGCCGATCTGTACACCAAAACCATCACTAAAACGCCCGACCAAATCACCAAACTCGGCATGGCGCGTACGTTCCAAAACATTCGCCTTTTTAAGAGCATGACGGTTTTCGAAAACGTTTTGGTCGCCAAGCACTTGCGCCGTACATCCAACCTCTTCACGGCAACGTTTCGCTTAAATACGTCGGAAGAAAAGAAGTTGCGGAGCGAAACACTTGAACTTTTGCGCCTCTTGGATTTGGAGGACGTAAAAGACGAACTTGCCACATCGCTTCCCTACGGAAAACAGCGTCATCTGGAAATCGCACGCGCGCTGGCAACCGATCCGACTTTGCTTCTTTTGGACGAACCGGCGGCGGGTATGAATCCGCAGGAAACACTGGAACTGACAAGCTTTATTCGACGGATACGGGATGAATTCGGCTTGACCATTCTTTTGATCGAGCATCATATGAATTTGGTTATGGACATTTCCGACCGTGTCTACGTGATCGATTTCGGCAAGCTGATCGCCGAGGGAACGCCGGAAGAAGTCCAAAACGATCCGCAGGTTATCGAAGCATATTTGGGGGTAGCGGACGATGCTGAAAATTGAAAACTTAAACGTGTCGTACGGCGGTATCAATGCCGTGCGCGACGTGTCTTTTGAAGTGGAGCAAGGCTCCATCGCCACCCTTGTCGGCGCAAACGGCGCCGGTAAGAGCTCTATCTTGCGTTCGATTTCGGGCGTAGTTACCCCGAAAAGCGGTTCCATAAAGCTCTTTGACACCGAGCTTATCGGTATGCCGACCGAAAAGATCGTAACGGCGGGCGTCACACTCGTTCCCGAAGGACGCCGTATTTTTCCCGACCTTACTGTTTTGGAAAACATAAAGATCGGCGCGTATTTGCGTAAAGATTCGCTGGACGACGATATCGCATGGGTATACGATCTGTTTCCGCGCTTGAAAGAACGTTCGTGGCAAATGGCGGGTACTCTTTCGGGCGGCGAACAGCAAATGTTGGCGGTGGGACGTGCTTTGATGAGCCGTCCGAAGTTGTTGATGATGGATGAGCCGTCACTCGGCTTGGCGCCGCTTATCGTTCGCGACATTTTTTCCATTATCAAAGAAATCAACAAAAAAGGCGTAACGTTCCTTCTTATCGAACAAAATGCCAACATGGCACTCAAAACCGCCGATTACGGCTATGTTCTCGAAACGGGACGCATCACGCTCGGCGGTTCGGGTAAAGAGCTTTTGGAAAACGAAGAAGTCAAGAAAGCTTATCTCGGAAAATAAATATATCGTACGTAAAAAACGGCGAGACGAAAGTCACGCCGTTTTTGTCTTTTGTTTGTAATCGGACGGTTACTTGCATGCCCCTTTAAGGGGCGATTTGTTCTCAAATATTGCCCTATTTCTCTGTGCGTGCGCGATATTCGGCGGGCGAAATGCCCGAAAGGTCTTTGAAAACCCGATTGAAATTCCGAATGCTTCCGAAACCGCACGCGTTGCTGACGTCGGTTATCGTTCGGCTCTTATCGGGCAATAGCCGACACGCTTCTTCAAAACGCAAAACATTCAAGAAACTTCGAAAATGAATGGAAAAGTGGCGGTGAAACAGATCGGAAAAATAATGATATTCATAATTCAGCTCATCGGCAATGTTTTTCATGTGAATATCCCGAGCGAGATTTTCGGTGATATAATCGAGCGTCTTTTTCATAAAGCTTGAATTTTCGACCGTATCAGTATGAGTTGCGTTTTTCAAACATTGCGCGCAGACAAGATTAGGACAGGCAATATGCGTATAATGTTCGGGGACGGTTGTATGGAATAGATGGGTTTTCAAGAAGCCGTTTATTTCCTCGTCGCATTTGAATTTTGTAAAGTCGGAAAAACCGTATTTTTGCGCAAATTCGGTGATAAAATCTTTTGAAAACACACCGACCCACGTTTCGGCGTTTTTCGGAATTTTGAGCGAATGTATGGCATAAGGGGGAATGAGGAGCAATTCTTCGGCATGCAAGTGCTCGGAACGGTTGTTTACGGTAATTTCGGTCGTGCCTGCCATGGAATAGACAAGTTCGTAATTTCCGTGAAAATGCATTTCCCATACCGTATCGACGTAAATAAAGGCGTTATAATTGTAATTCCCGTAGGAATTGGATATTTGATGTAAAACCATACGTCCCTCCGTTTCATAACTTTTGTCTATAATTGTATAATACTTTGCTTGCCATGTCAAGCGATTTTTTGTAATATGTATGTATATGGAATGAGGCGGTGATTTTTACGGTGATCGGAAGAATTTTTTCGGTCGAAGAGTTTTCTGTCTACGACGGACCGGGAATCCGTACCACGGTTTTCCTGAAAGGCTGTCCGTTGCGTTGCACATGGTGTCATAACCCCGAAGGACAGGAAACGCAGACAACGATCGTACGCAGTCCAAACGGATGTATCGGCTGTAACAACTGTATTCGAACTGCCGAAAAAAGCGGCGACCGAATTGTGTTTACCGACGAGAGCATAAAAAATTGTCCGATGAATTTGCTTCGAAAATGCGGCAGCGAAATAACGTGCGACGAACTTTGCGAGAAGCTTATGAAAAACGAAGTATTCTTAAAAAAAGGCGGCGTCACGTTTTCCGGCGGAGAACCGTTGGCGCAAAGTGATTTTCTGCTTGCCTGTTTGAAGCAATTGAAAGGGAAGATCCATACCGCCGTTCAAACGAGCGGTTTTTGTGACGAAGCGGTTTTTGAAAGCGTTTTGACACAAGCCGACTTCTTTTTGTACGACTTGAAGATTCTCGACCCCACACGGCATAAAACCTATACCGGCGTTTCGAACGAGCCGATTTTGCATAATTTTCGACTGCTTGCCGCAAGCGGAAATGAATTTGTCGTACGAATTCCTCTCATTCCGCGTGTGACCGACACGGAAGAAAATCTAACAGCAATAGCTACGCTTTTGTGTGACAACGATGTTCGGTATGCGGAGCTGTTGCCGTACAACAAAATGGCGGGCGGAAAGTATAAAATGCTGTTACGAAAATATACCCCGCAATTCGATACGCAAATTCCGCCCGAACCGCGAAAAAACCTGTTCGATTCGTTCGGGATTCGGACAAAAATTTTATAGAGGTGTGCGTTATGACCGAGAAGATCAAAGAAATGTACGAATTTTTGAAAAAAGGCGATTACAAAAAAGAACGTGTCGCCGGTATAGACAACATTGATTTTTCCGATTTGCGAGCGTATGCCGACACGTTCAAGCGGGCATTGGAAGCCGAAAAAACGATCTTGTTTGAGAATGACACCATCGGGTTTAACCGCTACACAAAAACCTTCTACGATTACCCATGGGGCGGGAATATCGTGCCGAATTACAAACGGATCCTAAGCGACGGACTCGATAAAACCATGTCGGATATAAAAGCCGCTGTCGAATCCGAATGCGATGTGAACAAAAAGGCTTACGGTACCATCATGCTTGAAATGCTTTCGGCGACGCTGAAAATCGCCGATGACTATGCCGCTTTCGCGCAAAAAAAACGGCAATCAAAAGCTGTATTGTGCCCTTTCGAAAATCCCGCGAAAACCCGCCGAAAATTTGTACGAAGCCCTTGTCTTTATGAAGTTTTGCATTTTCATTTTGCGGCTCGGCGGGCTTTCGCATATAACTTTCGGCCGATTTGACCAATATATGTACCCCTTTTACCAAAAGAGCAAAGCGGACTGGTGTACGGACGAAGAAATATTCGAACTTATCGAAGAATTTTTCCTTTCGGTCAATTACGATATCGACGTGTATTTCGGCATACAACAAGGCGACGACGGGCAAAGCATGGTCTTGGGCGGATTTGACAAGGACGTAAACGACACGTTCAACGAACTTTCGAAAATGTGTATGCAAGCGTCGTTGGAACTTTCGCTTATCGACCCGAAAATCAATTTGCGAGTGGGCAAAAATACACCGCTCGAATTGTTTGAATACGCAACGTTGCTTACCAAACAAGGATTGGGCTTCCCCCAATATTGTAACGACGACGTTGTCGTTCCGGGACTTATCCGATTGGGATATACGCCGGAGGACGCGTATGACTATGCGGTCGCGGCCTGTTGGGAATTTATCATTCCGAACTGTTCGCGGGACGTTCCGAACCTCACGGCACTGGATTTTCCGCGGATTGCGAACGATGCAATAAAAGCCGATTTGCACGACTGCGAAACGTTCGATGAGCTGCAAGCACGTGTGTGCGACGCGATAGCCGAGGCGTGCGACGATATTGCGAAAAATTACCGCGACTATGTTTTTTCGGAATCGCCCTTGCTTTCCGTATTTGTGGACGGATGCATTCCGAAACTTACCGACGCCTATCGACACGGCGGCAAATATTTCAATTTCGGCTGTCACGGTGCAGGTATTTCCAATGCCGCCGACGCCTTGGCGGCGGTCAAAAAACCGTATACGATGAAAAATCCATCGATAAGCAAACGCTTTTACAAGCGTTGGACAACGATTTCGAGGACTTTGCCGAAATACGAAATACACTGCGAGCTTGCCCGAAGATGGGGAACAACGACGATTACGTCGATGATATCGCGCTGAGCTTGATAGACGCTTTTGCGAACAATTTGAACGGCAAAGACAACGGTCACGGCGGTATCTGGCGCGCCGGAACGGGCAGTGCGAGTATGTACATGGATTTCGGCAAAGCGTGTCCCGCGACTGCCGACGGCAGAAAAGGAGCGCAACCGTATGCCTCCGGTTTTTCGCCGAGCTTGGATGTGCGACCGAACGGACTGTTGTCGGTCATGCGTTCGTTTACCAAATACGATATGACAAATATCATAAACGGCGGTCCTTTGACGATCGAGTTGCACGACAGCGTGTTCCGAAACGATATGGGTATACAAAAAACGGCGTTGTTGGTAAAAATTTTCATCGAACTCGGCGGACATCAGTTGCAAATCAATTCGTTGAATCGCGAGCGGCTTCTCGACGCGCAAGCGCACCCCGAAAACTACCCGAATCTGATCGTTCGTGTTTGGGGATGGAGCGGCTATTTCAATGAGTTGGACATTGAATATCAAAACCACATCATTCGCCGATTTGAATTTGGAAATCTGTAAATTTTGCCATACCGAAACCAAAAGAGTCCCTCGCCGAAAAGCGGGGGACTCGGATTATTTTGAAACGGAAAAACCGTTTATGGACGGCATAGCGTTTCGGCAAGCGCTTCGATTTGTCGATAGGCGGCATCATCGGGTGCCGACTGAATTTTCACCGACGGTTCGACTTCGGAAAGATCTTTGCAAGAAGCCGTCAATTCGCGCATGACCTTGGCGGCGATCGGTGCCCAAGAGCCGTTTTCGATATAGGCAACCGTTCGATTCTTAAATCCGCGCGCCGTAAGATGTTCGATAAAGCTCCGCATGGGCGGAAATACGTCGGCATTGTACGTAACCGAAGCAAGCACCAGCTTCGAATAGCGGAACGCGTCGGCGACCGCCTCACTGCTGTCGCAACGGCACAAGTCGTAGATCTTTACGGGAATGTTACCGACGGCAAGCAGTTGTTGCTCCAAATATTTCGCCGCTTTTTCGGTGTTTCCGTAAATCGAAGCATAGGCAATCACCACGCCGTCACATTCGGGACGGTAGGATGACCACGTATCGTAAAGATCGATATAATGCGAAAGGTTTTCGGTCAAAACGGGACCGTGCAACGGGCAGATCTGTCGGATATCCAATGCCGCTGCTTTTTTCAAAAGAGCTTGCACTTGAGCACCGTACTTCCCGACAATGCCGATATAATAGCGACGCGCCTCGTCGTCCCAATTGTCCGCGTCGTCCGTTTCGGGAATACCGAATTTTCCGAAGCCGTCTGCCGAAAACAGCACTTTGTCGGTCTTGTCATAGGTGACGATAACTTCGGGCCAATGCACCATCGGTGCCGCGACAAATTGCAATTCATGCTTGCCGAGCGTCAAAGTGTCCCTGTCGGCAACCACGATTCGGCGATCGGCAAAATCGGTTCCGAAGAAATTTTTCATCATGACAAAGGCTTTGGCGGAAGAAACGATCGTCGCTTGCGGATAGATTTCGGAAAAACGTACGATGTTTGCCGAATGGTCGGGCTCCATATGTTGTACGACCAAATAATCGGGCGCTTTTTCGCCGAGAACGGCTTTGAGGTTTTCCGACCATTCGTCGCCGAAGCGGGCATCTACCGTGTCCATGACGGCGATTTTTTTGTCAAGAATTACGTAGGAATTATACGAAATGCCGTGCGGCACAGCGTATTGTCCCTCAAAAAGGTCGATTGTCGTATCGTTCACGCCGATATGGCGAATGTCTTGGGTAACGGTCATAAAAAAATTCCTTTCTTTCGGTAAGTAAAATGCGGTTGTGAATGGCGGAGCGTGTCGGGACGGTTGAATCGGTTTGTATCCGTATGTGCAAAATCCGCAGATTGTATAGGGATTGAGATTCGGTTGCGTTTGCGGGTGCCCTTATTTAACGCCGAGAAGATTTTCCAACGTATCGCACCGCAACGCGTTTTCCCACGACGGGAGCGTGACAGCGACGGCGCCGTTCAAAAAATCACGCAAACCGTTCGAACAGTTTTGAAAATCGCATATCGTCATACATGCGTGTGACAGCAAAAAGTGCAATTCGTCTTGCGTCGTATCGCGTAATCGGTCCGAAAGCTCGGCACAGGTGCGACGCGAAAGAACAAGCTCGTCGATGGCTTCGTCGGCTAAAGCACAAGCGAGAGCGGCATTAAAGATCGGCTCGCACAAATTCATCGGCACGCCGGCATACGCCGAATCGTAGCGTTTTAAGCAATCGTGAACCGTATCGTTTGCAAAGGTACACAAAAATTCGTTTTCAAAAAACAAATTGTGCAAATACCGTTCGATAAATTCGATTCCGCACAAATCTCTTTCGCCGCACATGGTGGGATAATCTGCCGTAATGCCGATGGTATGCGCCGTGAATTCGGGACGGTAGAGTTTGAAAAAGCCGCTTATTCCGTCAACGACCGTCGAACGGTAAAATTCGTTCGGTGTGTCAAACAGCCGCTTTACCAGTGTTCGGTGGGTAAGACGGCAGACGTTTACTTTTTTCGCGATCGTTTTTTGCCCGACGGTAAACGCGTGTTGGAGCGGGCGGTTCTTCAATTCGTCTGCCGCATCGGCAAGCGGAAGCGTTTTGTAATAGATACCGAGCGTGAAGAAAATCGATTCGGTCAATTCGCCCGCAAGCTCCGAACGAATCGAACTGCTGTCGCCGTTGTTGTAGCGACGGATCTGCATCGCGAGTAATTCCGCCAAATCGTTTTGCAACCGTTCGAGGTCTTGCTCGTTCAAAAGTCCGTGACGGCACGAAGCGTCCACCAACGACGAAAAGAAGTTGCGTTCCGAAAGAGCTTCTTGTGCCAACGCACTGTGACGTTCGGGTATTGCTGTCATAACTCCTCCGTAGTTTCCGCAAAAAATGCATTTTTATCCGTTTTGTCCGATTTATACGCACCGTCCGACGACTGCTCGGACGGTGTTTTGTCGTTCGATTCGGCTTTTCTTCCGAGACAAAGCTTTTCGCGCAAAGCGAGAAAATTCCGTCCCGCCAGCAATTCGATCGAGCCGAAGCAATCGCCGTCGAACGAGGTTTTCATAAATTCGATCAGATCGTCGTCGGAAATTTTGTCGTCGGTTTCGTTTTTGAAAACGTAAAACAGCTCCAAAAGCTCACGCAAGGTCTGCTCGTAGCTGTCTTTCGATACGTACGGAGAATCGCAAAACGCATAAATGAGTTTCGTGATGACCTCACCGTTTGTTTCGATGCGCCCCGTGTCGCGCAAGGCGGTGTTGCGACATTCCACCAGAGCCTTTGCTTGCCGTTCGGTAAGCTCCAACCCGAAATTTCGGGAAAGGTCGTTTTGAGCGATTATCGCTTCAACCGTCTTTTTCGTCCGGTTCGGCGACTGAAACAGCATCGGGATATATTCCATGTAACAACCACCAATCCTTTCGCAAGATTTCGTATTATGAGGGGGTTTCGAGAAGTTTTTGCAAAGTGAGCTTTGCGCCGAACGTTCTTTCGAATTCCGCGACAGACGTTTCCGCCGCCTTTTGACGATACAAGTTCGGTCTTGAAAGCTTCTGCGCGCGAATTAAGAGATTTTTCGGCGAATTTTCGAAATCGATAAATTCCAAAATGTCGGTTCGGTACCCGTTC
>CAYNXA010000074.1:0-8313 GCA_964401015.1 uncultured Oscillospiraceae bacterium | reverse complement strand
TGAGGTCGGACAGTTCTTTTTCATTCTGCGACGAGCTGAAAATATCGGACGCTTTCTGATTGAGTAATTTTTCAAAGTATTCGCTGTCCTCATCGGCAATGTGGGATAACTGATTGACCACAAATTCATCGAGCAAAACGCCGTCTACAGCACGGAAAGTACATTCCCCGACACGGTATCCGGGGCAAACATACTTGAATCTCGGCTTGCCGTTTGTCCAGCGATTGGATTCTGAGATAACCCGCAGGCGCTTTCCGCAATGCGGGCAGAAAACCAGCCCTGCAAGCAGAGCATTGGTTTTGCGGTGCGGTCGATTGTATTTTTCGGCAATATCGTCCAGTACATTTTGAGTATCGATCCATTGTCGGCTGGATATAAATCCTTCGTGTCTGCCAACCGAGATGATCCATTTGGAAAGCGGCTTTTGTGACATCAGCTGCACAAACTTCGGTGAAATGAAGGTGCTGTCGGCGTCCTCAAACTTTTCCTGATCGGTTTTGTTGTAGGCAGAGATACCGTGCTGACCGTCAAAGTCGGATATATCCCCACACAGGCCGCCGTTGTGCTCTAAGAAATAATGGTAGGCGTTTTCATCGGCAGTGCAGTAAACCGGATTTTTTAGCAGTAGCCGCGTGGTGGAATTGTTGAATCGACCGCCTACCTTTGTGCGGTAACCAAGCTCGTTCATTTTGTCCGCTGTTTTCTTAATAGAACGGGTGGCGGCAAATACCTCATAGAGCTTTTGGATCATTGCTTTTTCTTCGGGGATGCTTTCCAAATAGCTGTATGCGGATTTATTTTTGCCACTACCGGTCTTTACCCGCTGAACGGTAAAGCCGGTGGGCGTATTACCGCCCAACCAGCGTCCGTCTTTGGCAAGCTCCATCATATTATCGGTGATACGCTCGGTAAGGGTATCCCTCTCGAACTCGGCAACCACAGCGAATATCTGTATAAAAATTTTAGATACGCCGGACGCTGTGTTGATATTGTTAGAGCAGATCAAAAGATCAACTTTGTGCTTTTCAAGAAAATCGAGCAGACGCAGCAAATCGCTGGTTTTTCTGCCGATACGGTCTAATTTGTAGCAGACTACTGCACGGATCTTTCCCATTTCAATATCGTGGAGCATCCGCTGAAAATCGGGACGGTCGGAATAGTAGCCGGACAGCCCCTTATCCTCGTATTCAAGAAAGGCGTAATTTTCATCAAGACTTAATTCCCGTTTTGCATATTCTGCGCATTGCTTGAACTGCACGCCGATACTGTCGCCTTTGTTGGTAATGCGGGACTTCCGTGCGTAGATAGCTACGCCACGGTTGTCCTCTGCACTGCGTTTCGGTTTCTTTGTCATAACATCATCCTCCTGTTTTCCTCATTATACCGCCAAGCCCGTGATGCTTTCCAATGTGCGACCGTTATGGCAAAGCTGTCGGATCAGCAACCACAGGGTATTGGCATCAAACGCACGAATTTCCTGTTCCAAAAATTCCATACGCTTATGCTGAAAGGCACGGAGGGTGTTTTTATAGTCATTCCCACGATGAATGATGGCTTTCATTCTAAATTCCATAGGCACACCTCCTTATCGATCTCGGTCACGCTGGCGAATGAGATATTTGCGGTAATGCTCGCAGGCCTTGAGGACGAAGTCCTCAAGCTGCTGTGGATTAGCATTGGGCGCAAATTTCCGCAGCTTTTCGGTGGGTATCTTCACGGTTTCCCGTTGATTTGCTTTTTCTTCCGACATAATGCTTCGGATTACATCTGCCGTCAGCTTAGAATCGTTAAATGCCTTGTGCATACGGACAGCCTGTGCGTAGGACGGGGTGCAATCGTTGATTTCGCACTGCTCCAGCACATCGTATTGGCTTTGCTCATCGAGAAAGGATAATTCCACGCCGACGGACAGCGCCATTTTGTTTTCGTCCATAAGGGAAAGCAGTTCGGGGATGAGGTAGGTCAGGCGGATATAGCGCTTGACTTGCGTGGCGCTGTCGGATTCAGAAATTGTTGCCGCAGTCAACTTTGGACCGATTTGGTCCGAAGTTAAATCCGTCCGTTTGCCCTGATGGGATAACGCCTCCATTTTCAGCTTGTAAGCAAATGCCTTTTCGGACGGCAGAATATGCTCACGATGAAGATTGCTGTCCACCACGGCAATGGCGGCAGCATCCCGGTCAAGGGCATAAATCAAGGCAGGGACTTCTGAGATCCCTGCCTTTTGTGCTGCGTGCAAGCGGCGGTGGCCGCTGATCACCTCGTATTCGTCGGTGCTTTCTATGGGTCGAACGATGAGCGGCGTAAGAATACCGTACTCCTGAATGCTCTCGATGAGGGCGTTCATCTCCGCATCGTCCCGGACTTGATAGGGGTTGTTTTCAAAGGGGCGCAGTTTGGAAACTGCAAGATTCGTCTGTTTCATCTGGTTTCATTCCTCTCTTTCTTGCGTGTCAGGTTATTGTGTTTCATTTCGATCTGCCGCTCGGCGTCCAGCAGGGCCTGTATTTGCGGGATGTGCTGGGCAATGCGCAGGGCGACTTTCCGCTGCTGCCGCAGGGGCGTGATTTGCTTCGTGATTTCTTTGGCCTGCGCTTTCAGCGCCGCTTCTTCCTCCGGCGTTTTGACCCGGCGCAGACGTAGCCGCAGGGCGCAGCGCTTCTGCTCCAGTTCTGAGATTCTGCCGGTCAGGCGCTCCTGAAACGACAAAAGCTCCTTTGGCGACTCGATTTTCCGGTCGCAAAGGAGCTTGTATTCTTCCAAGGTCGCATCCAGCTTTCGCACCTCCGCCCGCATGGCCGGAGACAGCGGGCGGCTCTGCTGCTGTTCAATGTTGCTGCCGGTGCAGATTTTCAGAAGTTCAATAAAAATCTCAAACAGCAGCGTGACAGTGTCTTTCTTTTGGGCATGCCGTAACTGATATTCGATGGTCAGCAGCGGCGCACGCTTCCACTCCGGGTAGGCAACGGCATATAGCTCCGGCTTCCGCTGGTTTTCCAGGCAGCGTTCCCGGATGCTCTCCTTGTCGTAGCCGTCTCCCAGGCTGTCAAGGCGGACAGCCCGCTGCCAGCTGTCGGCAATCACGGATGGGTGGGCATAGTGGAAGTCCCGCTCAAAGCGATAGCCTAAGCACCTCAGGTAATACTCAATCTCGGCATAGGAGCCGCACTTGGCCAACGCTTCCTCCACATCCCGGCGCAGCATATCCCGGTGGGTCTGCTTGCCGGCCTTATGCACCCAATATTCCTTTTTCTTACCTTTGGCGTAGAAATCACTGTTTTCCAAAACGGACAGGCCGTGTTCCCGGCATATTTCATCCGACACACGACGCAGCTCCTTGTGGTCGCCGATTTTATTTTGGAACTTACTGCCGTCCTTGAAGGACACGTGGTTCACCACGAAATGGCAATGGATGTTGTCCGTATTCAAATGAACAGTAACGAGCACTTGGTACCGGTCGCTCCACATCCGCCGAGCAGTCTCCTTGCCGATTTCAAATGCCTGTTTCGGCGTGACCTCGCCCTCCTTGAAGCTCTGAATACCGTGGTAGCCAACGACTTTTCCCCGCAGGCCGAATCGTCGCTGTACGGCGATCATCTCGGCGTAGGCGTTTTGTTTTGAGCAGTTGATGCCGCCCACGAATACCTGACGGTCGGTCTTGTTGTCGTTCTCCACATACCGCAGGGCGGCGTACAAATCCTCGTCCAGATATTCCGGCAGCGTGGTCTTGTCAGGATTGTCGGCATAGTCCAGCGTCGCTTTCAGATTCCGATACACCGGCCAGAAGCCCGTGACAGCCATGTCGCATCACCCCTTTCCCGGCAGCAACAGTGCTGCGGTAATTTCTTTCAAGAGAGTACCGATTTCGGCATTCAATTCGTTGGATGTGCTTTTGTTCTCCAACTCACTGATTTTTTCAATCAAAGCGAAAAGAGCGTCGGGTGGAATGCCTCTCGGCTCATACCCTAACGCTCTTTGCTTGACATATTCGGTTATGCTCAGCCCGCATTTGCGGGCTTTGGTTTGAATTTTTTTCTTTTCCTTTGCCGTGACCCGCACGGCAATCCGTATATCTTTCCCCATACGCATTTCTCCTTTCGGGGGATTGGGGGCGCCAGCCCCCAAAGAGAAAAGCCGCCTTACCGGGCGGCTTCTGATTGGGACTTTGGCACACAAAGTTCCTGCTTGTTATACCGTGAGACACGCCCTGTGTGGCTACCTCAAGCTCCCGCTTGTGGACAGCGGGAACCTCCGCTTGCCCCTTCAGGGTGCAGCTTTACTGCGGCATCATTTTGGTGCCGCAAATTGTGGATGTTTCCCATTTTGCTGCCAAAATCGCCTTATTTGGCATCATCCAAACATCTCCAAATCATTGAGGACGCTCTGCTCGTTTGCCGCCTGTTCCTCCTCCGTCAATGTCGGCTGGACTGTTTGCGTCTGCGACGACTGCGCTGACACAAAGGCAACACCCTGCAATTCCTCCCGGATAATGCTGCGGACTTCTTCAGCGGTCAGCGTACTGCTGTCGTTGCTGTCAAAAGCCTTTCCGATAGCAGCAATGATGAATTTGTTGATAGATCCATACTGCTTTCGGTCGATGGATTGAAGTTGTTCAACAATCGACCGTTGGGTCTCATCAGTGAGATCAAAGCGAATGTTCAGCCGATAGATTTCACCGTTCATACCTTCCCCTCGGCCTTCAACTGTGCTTCTGCCAAATATTCATACCCTTTTGCGGCGGCGCAGATATCCTCAACGAATTTCATCCGGTCGGTATTGACCTTGCTGAAATTCTTCACAAGACACCCTCCGCCACCGGTGATATACAGCATCACTGTGCTGTCATCGTAGCCGTGCTCCCGGAGCCTGCGGAAAATGTCCCGCACATACTCGGCGGCAATGCTCTTGATGATTTTCAGGTCTGCCGAAGCGATATTTGCCGCGCCGGTGATCAGCACCTCGTCGATGATGGCATCGTTGATCTCCCGGTTGGTTTTCCGCATAAACTGCTCCCGAACGCTGAGGGTACACTGGTAAGTCCCGAATTTCTCAGTGAACATTTTGTCCTGCTGCGGCTTGCCGTTTATCATATACAGCACATTCATTGTGCCGTTGCCGATGTCGGCGATCAGGTTCACACCTTTCAGAGTCGTTGCGAAACTTGCAATGGCGGCGTAGCCCTGCGGATAGATACGCACGTCATCAATATAGATGTGGTAAGTGATTTTCTTGTAGACAAATTCCACCTCCGCATTTTTTGAGAGGTACGCCTTAAAATCTGCTTTTTGCACGCTTGTCCAAGTCAGCGGCAAACCGGCGGCAATGACAATGTGCGCCTCGGTGAGATTTTCCGCTTTCAGTTCTTTGGCAATGGCTGCAAGAGTGAGGATATAATAATCCTCGTCGTTTACCTTTTCGGCGATAAATTCCTTGTGTCCTTCGCCGATGAGATAATACTTGCCGTTGTAGGCCAGCATATCGCCGGTGAACAGCGGCTCTGCGTCAAAACTAAGAATGCCGGACGGGAAACAGTGATTCGCCGTTTTCATATTTCCGTAGCCGTGGTCGATGCCGATGATCTTTGTGTTGTTCATTGTTTTCATAATCCAATTCCTTTCTGCTGCGGTGCAGCTTTCAAATTTTTTAGATAACTCTTTTCGAACAGTTATCCAATCCCGTTTTGCCGTAAGATTTCCGCATACAGCTCCTTTTCGGCCGGTAACACCGCTTTCAAAAAATAGTTGCAGTAGATGCCGTGCCGGAAAATGAGCTGCACACATTTGGCTTCTTCGCCGTCATCCAGCAGCAGGCAATTTCCTTTGCGGCAGTTACAGCAAGTCCTGCGCACAAGGGAGTTGATTTTCGTCCGCTGCTTTGGTGTGATTTTGAGCACCATCGCTTTCGCCTCCTTTCCGCTTTTCGGGCAGCAAAAAAGCCGCCGGGGATGACCCGACGGCTCAATGACTGCCTTCTGTATATATAATAACGGAAATCGGCGCGTTCCTATGATGCAACGCAACAGGTATAAATAAGAAAACGCAACATCGTAAAAGCCTTGATTTTACGCACATTTTCGGTATAATTATATTGAGAAGCAAAAAGTGAAAACAAATTCTATTCAAAGAATTTTCGGCAAGTCCGTTTTATGGGACAGTTCCTATGATAAGATAAAATAAAGGAGCAAAAGCAGATGATTCCCTCGTTTTTTACAGCCGATTACCGGGATGGGCGGGTGCTGTTCGACGGCAAGAGCTATCCCGCAGGGGTGTTTGCCACGCACCTGCTGGGTAAATTTTACATTAACGACACTGCCGCACGGATCGCCGTGTTTCGGGACGAGTTGAACTTTCATATATTACGGCAGTTGCAGGACGGGTATCTCAATATTTCTGACTTTGTGAAAACAGGTGCTAATACCCTGCAATCATTAAAGGCTCTGCCGAAGTTAAAGCCTTTTGACGGGTTGAAAGCGGGAAAAATACGGAATACGGTGGAAACGCTTTTTACAGAGCAGATCGGGCAAGAAATTTGCGAATACTTTGCCGCAAAAGCAAAGTTCAGTCTATTACCACAAGGCGAAATTGCCGCAGGCACGGCGGAAAGAATAAAGCGCACGGCAGACTTTTCAGCTACCGAAGAAAAGATTACGGAAATCCGGTCCGTTCTCCGTTTCTTTGATACCCTCGCCGATGATTTAATTCTCGCACACGATAAACTCACACGATTCTGCAATCATACCGATGAGGCAGAACGGTTAGACGAAGCCCATTTACTGCCGCTGGCATTGGAGATTTTCAGGGAACACCACTTCACACAAAACGGCAGATACATTTCCGTCAAGAAGAATGCCAAAAGCAAAAGCACAACACTTGCCAAACGGCTTGCGTTCGACAGCTATTACAGTTTCATCCTGACCGACTTCTTTGAGGGGCTGCACTACGGGCATTATCCCCGTAAGTGCGAGATCTGCGGCAGGTATTTCTTAATGCAAAGCGCCCGACGGCAGAAATACTGCCCTTACGGTATTGCGCCGGAGCTGTATCGGGGCAAGAAGATCACCTGCCGGAAATATGCCGCTGTTCTGAACAGAAAAGAGAAAGCGGAAAACGATCCTATCGTATCACTGTACACTCGCCGCTGCGCTGCTATCCGCACCGAGTGCGGCAGAGGGACGATCACGAAAGACTTTGCCGAAGCCGCCAAGCAGCTCGCCAAAGAACACAAACAGGAAGCCCTGCATAACGACCAATACGCCAAAGAGGAATACCGTAAGGCTATGAGCCGGGAGGTGTTGTACGCCGAGGCGGACAGGAAAATAAAATGAGAAAGGATGTGTGCCGGTGAAAAATACCCGTTGGACGGACGATCTCTATCTATACCGTTTGAAACCGGCACCGCCGAAAAAAGATAATTTTCAGGAATACATTGCCCTTTACTGCGCCGAAAAGGACGAGAAATATCTCGGTTGGTTCTTTCATTATTACGAGCCAAGGCTAAACACGATCATTATGCAGACGGTGCAGGAAACCGTCATGCAGGGGCATTTTGCCGATTTGAAGCAGGCGTATGTTTTCGGAATATACAAGGCGCTGCAAAAGTACGATATTTCCACCGGCGTTCCGTTCCTCATTTTTAAGGAATTCTATGTCAAAAACGAGATCGACGCATACATCAGCACCATGCGGCAGGGATACTCAGTGCAAAGCGTGGACGAGTACCGCACATTGAAAAAGGCCATGGCATTGTATGCCAAATACGAGTACAAATTCGATGAGGAAACCATCACCAAAATTGCCGCAGGAATCGGAAAAAGGATCAAGGACACCAAGGAAATCATCCGCTCCGGCATCGACAGCGCCCACTATACCGACTTTTACCGCCGCTATGCCGATGAGGATGGCGAGAATACGGCGGAGGATGTGGCGGTCGACGATACCTCCAACCCCGAAAAGCAGTTTTTCAGGCAGTGGCAGACGGAGGCGTTGTTTGCCGTTTACAAAAGCCTTGACTACCGGGAACGCATGATGGTTGCCGACCACCTCGGCTTTTGCCCGGAATGCTATGGGATTTATGAGCTTGGCAAGAGCGAAAACGGCAATCCCGTCAAGCTGCTCCGCAAGGGCAAAGCCTACATCGACCTTGCCGCAGAGCACACGCTGTCTTCACCCGACACCGCCTTCCGCACCGTGAACAGCGCATACGAGAAAATGCGCCGGGAACTGACCGAAAAAGGACTCTATTAAACGAGTTCATAACCGTGTAGGTTTGTCAATGATGTGTTACAAAATCAGAAAACTTCACCGTTAGATACAA
>CAYNXA010000073.1:0-8348 GCA_964401015.1 uncultured Oscillospiraceae bacterium | reverse complement strand
GGTTAGTGTTGTTGTACCCACATTATTGATGTTAAAAACATACCGCTGCGTCACTGGTGCGCCCGGTAACTGCTTTGTTTCCTCTGCCAGTACGGTTTCTATGGCATAAAGCGCCACCGAATCTCCCTCCGTGGCAACATCCCAGGTATAGCCCGTGCTCGGATTTGCCTCCAGCTCAATCACCACCGGCTCCGGATTAGTTTCTTCTATCCTTAAAAGCATCTCCTGTCTCTCCTCAAGCTCTTTTACCAGGCCCAGCCGTCCGATCTGCGTCCAATCCGTCATGTTGTACGCCTTTATCTCGTAGGCCGGATTCACAATATAAAACACATCTCCAATATAAATGCCACGACAATCCGTAGAAAGAAACTCATACTTAAATTCCGTAATCTCGGCGCTCCAGTCCAGCAGATAGCCCTCGGACAGTTTCTGATAAAAACCGTTTTCCGCATCATAGCCGAACACAACATACACATTGTATTCTTTATTGTCCGACCACCCTCTCACCGGAAGCCCGATACTATCTTTTTTTACGTCAACCAGTGCTGCCTTGTGACTGCCCTCTACGCCGGTAGACGTAAATTCCTCCAGATACATCGTATGCACTTCCTTCACATCGGTCGGGTCAGATACATCAAACATAGACAGTTTTACACATTCCGTCCGTCCAGTGACCTCGTCCGCCGCATAACCAATCCCAAGCAAGAGATTCTCCCCATATGGATGCAGATAAGCAGAAAATCCCGGTATTTTCAGCGTACCGAGTACCTCCGGATTTGCCGGGTCGCTCAAATCCACGGAAAATAGCGGATCCGTCTGACGAAAGGTCACAAAGTAACCGATATCGCCCATCAGCCTTGCAGACTTAATCTGTTCTTCTGGCGCAAGCTGCTCTATGGAACCGGTCAGGGCAAGCTGTCCGTCATAAATATAGAGGGCATTGCTTTCCTTTCTGGAGGAAATATACTTCTCTTTATAGGTGTATTCCGTTACCGTAGTCACAACACGCAGATATCCCTTAGCTTCGTCCATGGAAAACTGGCCGTCCAGAGTCCCCTTTACCGTCACCTGTCCCGCCGGCGTAATCTTGCCGTCCGTATAAGCAAACCGGTACAGCTCCGTCCGGTCATACGGTATTTCCGGATTCTGCCACCTGCGGTTGCCTACATAAATATAACTGTTGCTGACATAGCATTCCTCTCCGTCTGCCAAAAGCGACATTACATCTAAAAAGCCCTGCGGTGCTTCCGGAGACATAGCGGCGACTACCAAAAAATTGCTTGTCACCGGTTCCTCACTAAGATAAATACAGTCTGCCGGAATCCGTTTTCCTCCTGCCATTGGACTATAACGGGCATACGTCTCCTCGGATACCTCCGTTTTCTCCTCTTCTAAAAGCCGGTCATCATAGTACCAATAGGAAGCGTTTCCATAGCGAGAAATCACATACACCTTACCGCCTGTACAGCGTGAGCTGAGCAGACTGCCGTCCTGCTCTAAAGAAGAAAGGAGTACCGGCGCAGCTTTCTTGGAGATATCATAGGTCAGGATTTCGGTTACGGCACAGCTTCCATAGCTTTCGTCATCCTCCCGCGCCGGTATTTCCGTATCCTCTGTCCGTTCCATGCGATAGCCGCTGACAATAAGTACCAGTCGGTTCCCCACCAGATACATTTCCCGTCCTACTTCGTTTCCGCTAAACTCCTCAGAAGCAGAAATCCTTGATACTAACTCCATGCTGCCTTCTGCCACATGCACAATCGAAATCTCGTTCCGGTTTTCATCAAATATATAAAGAAACTCTCCGTCGGTCTTGATAATATCACCCTCGTCAATCCCCTCAACCTGCACGTTCGTCCCGGAAAAAGAAAGCTCCTCTCCTCCCAGCATGCCATCAAGCGGCACAGAAACCTCCTGCTCCGGTGAAAACGTAGCGTCTGCCGTGTCCATAGACACTTCCTCCTCCACCCAGAGCACGCCATCCTCCAGCCACAAATCTCCATAGTCATAGCCGTAGCCCTGCGCCTTTTTCACCGCCTCATACACTGCCTGATAGCTTCCGGCAGGCTGCAACGTCGCAGAAGTAACTTCCTCTGTTTTCAATGCCGGCTGCAGCTCTCCACCGGAGTTTTCCTGTTTTTCCTTTTCTACCCGCGGTGTCGGCGTTGGAAGCACTCTCCCACTGCCATTACTGCATGCCGCAAGTCCTCCGGCAAACAACACCGCCGTACCTACTGCCGCAAGCCTTTTTTTCAATTGAATGACCATACCAATCTCCCCTTTCGCATTTTGTATGCTTTTCTATCTGTTAGACGAGGTTTCCCTTAAAACGGTTCCATTTTTTCCCAAGGAGGAACGCACTTTTCTTAAAACTTTTCTTCCCGCCACGCAGGAAGGTATTCTCTTTTTCCTCCCTCCTTCATATTCTATACTAAAATGAATGCAAAGGACTTACCTATGCCTTTCTATCGTTCTTTTCAAGTAAGTGAACCGCAAAAAACGGATAACTCCCAAAAAGCAGTTGTCCCACAACAAAAAAACACCTTTTCAACGGAGCCTGCCGCTCCGGTTCAAAGCATCATATCCACGCCACTGGCACAAGCGCAGGCTCCGACCCAGGAACAAACCTCCCAGCAGACGCCGGTGCAGCAGCCGTCTGCCACACCCGTACAGACGCCCCGTTATCCGGCGGATGCGTCCACCGCTTATTTTGGCGGGCTACGGGTTTCTGTCGGCAATATTGCAGACAATTTCCCGATTGACAACGCTACCATCCAAATCTCCGAAACCACAGGAAACACAGCTACACTGATTGATGAACTTACCACCACCGCTGCCGGGCAGACAAATGTCATTGAACTTCCGGCACCGCCCCGCTCCTACAGTGAAGAATACGGCAGTCCCAGACCCTATGCCGAATACAACCTCACCATCCGGGCGGAAGGCTTCGAGCCGGTGCAAATCATCGGGGCTGAGGTGCTGCCGGAGGTGGTTGCGCTGCAACGGGTGCAAATGCTGCCGGTGCGGCAAACGCCAACTGCCACAGCCGAAACCTTCGTAATTCCAGATCATACCCTTTATGGTATCTATCCGCCAAAAATCGTGGAGGACGAAATCAAAGAAATGGCGGGCAGCGGTGAAATTGTTTTATCGCAGGTCGTCATTCCTGAATTTGTCGTCGTCCATGACGGCGCACCCAACGACAACACTGCTCAAAACTATTATGTACGCTACCGCGACTACATAAAAAATGTTGCCTCCAGTGAAATTTATGCCACCTGGCCTGAAGCCACCCTGTATGCCAACATCCTTGCCATCCAATCCTTCACTTTAAACCGTGTGTATACAGAATGGTACAGAAACCGCGGCTATAACTTTACGATTACCTCCTCTACTGCCTATGACCACAAATGGATTCCGGAACGCAACATTTTTGATACCATCAATACCGCCGTAGACAATATTTTTAACAATTTTCTTTCTCGGCCAAATGTACGGCAGCCGATTTTGACCCAGTATTGCGATGGCAGGCGTGTGACCTGTCCGGGGCTTATGTCCCAGTGGGGCAGCAAATATCTCGGCGATGAGGGCTACGATGCGATTGAAATTCTCCGTAACTATTACGGCAATACCATTTACATCAATACTACCGAGGAAATATCCGGCGTTCCAAGCTCCTTTCCGGGAGAAAGCCTTTCACAGGGCTCCAGAGGCGAAGCAGTCCGCCAGATACAGGAACAGTTAAATGCCATTGCGGATGTCTACTATGTAATTCCAAGCATTGCCGCCGATGGCATTTTCGGTCAGCGTACTGCGGACGCTATCCGCGCCTTTCAGGAACAGTTTGACCTGTCACCAACCGGTATTGTCGATTTTACCACATGGTATAAAATTTCGGAAATCTACGTCGCCGTAACACGTATTGCAGAATACACAAGGTAACATCCTCTGACATTTTTATTCTTTTGAAAAAGGAGAAAGCAAAATGCAGCCAAGGCTCTTATCCCCAGCTGTGTTTTGCTTTTCTTTCCTTTTCTTTCCTTTTCCTTCCTTTTTCCTTTTTGCGTTTTCCTACTCCTCATACACATTCCGTATCTGTACCATCTGGTTTACCACTAACCAGTTCTGTGGAAAATACCGCATAATGTTCCAATAGCTGATTCCAAGTAACGGATAGCTTCCGTTTAACAAAAGCTTCGTCTGAATGCTTCTGGCATCCTCAAACCAGACCACATGAGCTCTGCCGTCCTCTGCCGTATAATAAAAGAACGGGGTCGCCGCCGTCTCATCAAACTGAATGGTCGCACGGTAACGCTCTGCGATTTCCACCGCCTCCACATTGCCGATAGAACGCGCCATAGATTCGCCCCGCACATAGGGCAGCGTCCAATCATAGCCATAATTGGGCATTCCCTGCAGAATCTTCTCCTGCGGAATGACTGATACGCCATAATCCAACACCTCGCGCACCTTGTTTAACGGCGCTACTGCAAGGGGAGGACCGTAGGTATAGCCCCACGCAAGTTATATGTAATTTACAATACCACCCAGCTGCCCGGACAACCCTGTTTCTTTGTTACATTCACAGCCTTCCCATATACCTTATAGACATATGGCAGCACAATACCGCTTTACACCTTCCGCACTCATCATTCTTCATCACCCTCTTTCGTTTCTGTTTTCCTCTTCTGCGTCTGCGTCCCGAAGTAGAACGAGATAATCACCGTAAATACGGTAAGGAAGTCCTGTCCTGTAATGCGCTCCGTCAGTGCCAGAGTTGCAAATACAATTGTCAGCACAATGGTTACGATGCTCTTTACGTCAATCAGTTTCGCCAGTTTCTTTTTCATGTTCTTCTCCCTTCTCCGGCGGTTCCGTCGGAAGTGCCATAATTGCCTCATACAGGTGTGTACCTACACCGTTACCCTTCAGGGCATGGTATTGCTTGTAGATGTCCTCGATGGACTGCTTCACATAGATAGGGCAATACCCCTTGTCATCGTGATATTTGTTATATACACGAATAATCTCCGCACGAAGCAAAGCGCGGATACCGGCACGGCTTGCGCGTACCTGGGCATACAAATATCCCACTACCGGCATTACCGCTGCGCATAACCACCCCGGCCATGATGTACCAATATAATCCACCAACGCTCTCATACTGTTTTCCTTTCTCTTCATCTGTTCTGCATTGCGTTCCGTTACTTCTCCATACCCTCACCTCCCATACAAAAAAGGACACCCGCCATGAGTGTCCTACCGGAATACTGCTGTTATTTCTGCGTCACCCGTCGGTGTGAACGGGAAGGTAACCTCCTCCCCGTCCAACTGCCAGGCAACAAAGGTACCGCTTTCACCGGTCGGCTCCGCTGCCGGTGCGCTGACGGAATTTCCTGCCTTTACACTTACCTTTTCATACACCGCGCCATCCACAAGGAATGTCACAGTGTACCCAAAGCTCAACGCATCTACCTTCTTCTCCAGCTCATTCATCTTTGCTACGACCGATGCACTAAACTGAGCGAAGCTCTGATTGAGCGTACTAATTTGGCGAGACAATGCCTCGTTCGACTTATTTCCCTGTCCGGCAAGCATGCCGAAGTTATACTTCTGCTCCAAATCAGATGCTTTTCTCACGCCCTGCCTGTCCTGCTTGCTCATACACTCACCTCCCTCATTCTATTTTTGTTTCTTCTGCGCTTTCTGGTATATCTTGTCCCAGGCTTTCTGTTTTTCTTCATCGAATGACTGATATTCTGACGGAGAGATTCCCCTTTTCTCCAGATACTCATATTTCTCAGAATTTTTTACCCAGTCGTCAAATCCCTCATAATCAGCAAACTCATCATACCTCGTCAGATCAATCGGTGTCTTTCGTGTTGTTACATTGTTGGCCAGAATGTTCTTCGTCGATATCGGCAGATTCAGACTTGCGATATAATCAATCTTTTCTCCCAGTGTATCCTGTCGTTTCAGACCGTCCCGGTACTTCCAGTACTCCGCTATCGGAAGCTCCGTATCGACAAGCTCCTGAATCTGCTTTTCCCCAAGCGGCGACCTGCCCTCCTCCACATATTCTCTCGCGTTCCCGCTAGCCCACTGACCGAACAAAGCCGCCTGCACCTTGTTCCATAGCGTATCCTCCACCGGGAAGCGCAGATTGCCACTGTCGGTATACGAACCGGCAATCGGCAAATCATCATCGAACATCTTCACCCCTTGTACTGTCTTTCTGATCTGGCTGCCGCCCATAGGCAGCGCAAGATATAAAAGCGGATTAACCATTTCCTTCCCGATACTTTTTAAACTCTCTTTCACTCCCTTCTCAGGCGCATCTGCAATATCCTGCACAAAGCTTTTTGCTCCCTCCGCAAAGCTTCCCGAACTGCCATAAGGAAGTGCAGAGCTGAGCGGAATCCTGCCGCCTCCAAGCAGACCTCCTACAAACGGAACCTCATCCAGCACGGAATCGACCAGATTTGCAACAACCTCCTCCGGTTCTTCTTTTTCATCCTCGCCGAATACTCCCAAATCCTCTAAAAACTCTATTACCATCCCTATCGGATCCAGCGCCGCATTTCTTCCGGTAAGTGCAGAATACATCATGTTATAGAAAAATGCGCCGACAAACATCGTGCCGTAACCCTGCGCCAGCTTCCCCAGCGACTTATTCCGTATTTCCTGCGGCAAATCCTTAAATAAATATCCGTACTGGTTATTGACTTCAAGCTGAAATGCGGTAAATACCTTTACAAGCGGATTTTTCGCATCAAACAGCGTCGGTGTGTTTCCCTTGCTTCTTCCGGCCATCACATTTTCCGCAAACTGGTCGGCGTTCTTTATTGCTTCATTCTCACTCATTCCTTCCGACAGATTTTGCAAATACTTCGAGCCCCACACTACACGTGAGGTAAAGTTATCAATCCCTTCCATCAAAATACCGGCGTACTTACCGGCTTTGTCCCAGGCGGTTTTATACAAATTCTCCGATTGGTTCAGACGGTTCGTAAGGAAGTCCGACTTTTGAATATCCTCGCTGCTCTTAAAATTCTTAATTACCTTTTCCGCAGCGCGCAAAGACCAAATTGGAGCTACCTCTCCCCATGACTGCGTAATCGGAATAAAATTAGTAAGCGCAGAAGAAATACTGCCCACTACCATATTCGCACTGATTCTATTGGCCACATTTGTCATAATGGAATAACTCTTCCGGTTTGTCCAGTCCTCCATTCCGCGGTCCATCGAATGCTTTTTTCCGGCAAGCGTATTGGTCTGCGTCCGGAAATCCGTAACAAAGTTATTTAACGGATTTCTTGCATCTGCATACACAAGCTCCATCTGTGCCTGTGCCTCATCTGCATTAAGCTCTGTATTATTCTGTATCGCTTCAATTTTCTCCTGAATCCCCTTTTCACTGTGCCGGTAGCGGATTTCATTTTCAAACGCACGCCGTTTCTGAATATCCTCAATATGATATATCCAGTCAAGTGCGCCTTCCACGTACATATCCAAACCTTTCTTAAAGCTGTAATCCGTTGTATCGCCTGTTCGGTATTTATCAAAGGACTGATAGCTCTTGTTTGGCTTAAATTCTTCCGTCAATCCCGCAATATCCGTAGGAATCAAATCATTCTTTGTTTTCCAGTCAAACAGCTTTGCCACAAAGCTCTGCCTGTCCTCCGTAAAATGCGGAAAATAACCCTCACGATATTCCAGCTGCTTCATTCCATGCTCTTTCAGTACCGCATTGACACGCACAAACAGCTCATCATACAATTTCCGTGCGCTCTCAATCACTTCATTTACCTTATTGATGTCAATCTTACGCTTGTGCTTCTCATAATACTCCGTCAAAACTTCGTCCGTGATAGTGCTGTCGGGGTTATATTTATACTCCCCAAACATCTGAATATACGCATCCTCCGCGGAAGTAATCTTCTTTTCTGCATAGGGTTCCTTGATGGCATTCGCTTCGCGATTCTTCTCTGCCTGGTTGTGGTTATAAGTACCCTGTAACGCATCATAAATTGCATCTGCCCTATCGATATCACTTTTTCCATCCTTCCCGCGTACAATATCGCGCAGATTTCTATGCAGCGTATTTATTTTGTATAAAAGTCCCCACTTCTTATCCTTCCACGTAGAAGTATCTCCCATCAGTTCCCTTGCCCATGACTGAAGCTCCTCTGCTTTCGCCTGCCGCTGCTCCGCTGTCTTAAATTTTTCAGAGCTCATTTTATCAATTTTATCCTTAAGATCACTGATTCGTTTTTCGTAATCGGCATCGGCACTGTCACGCAGCGTTTTTCTCCTTTCCATACGGGCAAGAAGTGTCTGTGCAAGCT
>CAYNXA010000072.1:0-8424 GCA_964401015.1 uncultured Oscillospiraceae bacterium | reverse complement strand
GTGAAGGGGCTCCCCTGCTAAGGGAGTAGGTCGGGTAACCGGCGCGAGGGTTCAAATCCCTCCTTCTCCGCCAAAATAAAAATCCTGTCGCAAGGCAGGATTTTTATTTTACATTATTCGCTTTTCACTACTCACGATTCATTGCACTGAGAGGATTGCGAACGCACAACGAAATCGCTTTACGGCTGAAAAGCAGAAAACAAGTGTGCGGATAGTGAAACGCCGTCACGGCGAAACGACCTGTATGTATCCCGCGTTGTTTTGCCCCTGAATATATAAAATTTTCTCATCGGATTTCGGATTCGGGCGTATTTCAATGTGTCCCATGGAACTGTTCAAATTCTTTTCGATGATATGCCAATCGGACGGCACATGCAGAACCATATTGCCGGCATTGTTCAAAAGCTGGATCGTTTTGTTTCCGCCATAGCTTTCCGAATTTTGAATAAAAATTTCCATACGCCCCGCGTTGTTTTCGAAAAACGTGCCGTCGAGAGTTGCGGCGTCGGCATAGCGTACGCGAGAAGAGGCAATATTTCCCATATCGCTCATGTTGAATGCAAATTTGCCGAACCAACGGCTCATGCGGCTTTTGGCATTTTTTCCGTAAATCAAATTATACGTACCGACACAAAGCAAAACGGTGATAACATAAACGAGAAAATGACTGATAAGAGGTGTGTCTGTTCCGAGCGCATCGGCGATCTGCTCTTCAAAAAGAAGATAAAGAGCGGCGATCGGCAAGTATATCAAATGAATGCTTTTTCGGGTCAAGACATAGAATGCAAGAAGAATACAAAGCACCCCCGTAATCAGTTGATGCGGCGTGATACCATAGGGGAGAGAAAAGTGCGCAAGCACCCCGATAAGAAGCAGAGCGATGGCGGCGAGAATACATAACAGTCCGCCCGATAATTTTTTTCCTTGCATGAAAAGACTCCTTTCAAATAAACGCGAATGTGTGAAATAAGTATCATGATAACATACTACGGAAAGAATAAGGAACGCGGAAACACAGCGAAAATGCGAAAAATTCGCACCTTCGAAAGTATTTTACACAAATTTTCGGCTGTTGTAAAGCATATTTGCCGAAATTTCATCGGATTTTCAGATAAGGCATAAAAGACAAATACCAAATGTTAATTTTATGTAAACAAGCGCTCTTTGCTCTTTCTTTACGATACTTTTTTTGGTATAATAATTCAGTAAGTGCAAAAGGCGCTTATAAATAAATCACACACGATGCAGGCTTGCGGCAGGGTGGTCGAAATTTCGATTATGCCGTCGGCAGTGTTGCATGTGGAGGGTATAACCCAAGGAGGAACTATCATGGCAGTTGTATCAATGAAACAACTTCTCGAAGCAGGTGTTCATTTCGGACATCACACCAGAAGATGGAACCCGAAGATGGCAGAGTACATCTTCACCGAGCGCAACGGCGTTTACATCATCGACCTTCAAAAGACCGTTAAGAAGCTCGAAGAAGCCTATATGTTTGTTCGCGACGTTGCAATGCAGGGTGGCAACATTCTCTTCGTAGGTACCAAAAAGCAGGCTTCCGATGCAATCAAAGAAGAAGCCGACAGAGCCGGTGTAAACTACGTTAACGTAAGATGGCTCGGCGGTATGATGACCAACTTCAAGACCATCAAGAAGAGCATCGCAAGATTGAACAGCCTTCACACCATGGAAGACAACGGTACGTTCGATCTTCTTCCCAAGAAAGAAGTTATCGGACTTGTAAAAGAAATCAACGACCTCGAACGCAACCTCGGCGGTATCAAGAACATGACCGAACTTCCCGCCGCTATGTTCGTTGTTGACCCCCGCAAGGAAAAAAACGCGGTTGCCGAAGCCAAGAAGCTCGGTATTCCGGTTGTCGCTATCGTCGACACCAACTGCGATCCCGATGAGATCGACTATGTGATCCCCGGCAACGATGACGCCATCCGCGCCATCAAGCTCATTCTTTCGGTTATGGCAGACGCCATCATCGAAGGCAGACAGGGCGAACAATTTAACGACGCCGAAGCGGAAGAAGAAGCGACCGACGCCGAATAATTCTTGTCATACCCGTATTTCGCGCAGCGTATGCTTGCGCGTAGTGTGTCGACCGAATGAAATTTCGGTCCAAGACCCGAATATCGAATAACAGGAGGACAATATAATGGCTATTACAGCAAAAGACGTAGCGGATCTGCGTGCCAAAACCGGTATCAGCATGATCGAATGTAAAAAGGCGCTTACCGAAGCAAACGGCGATATGGAAGAAGCAATCAAGCTTCTCCGCGAAAAAGGTCTTGCCGTTGCGGCAAAGAAAGCCGACCGTATTGCGGCTGAGGGTGTTGTGGACATTCTCGTTTCCGAAGACGGCAAAAAAGCGGCAATGGTTGAAGTAAACTCCGAAACCGACTTCGTTGCCAAAAACGCTACTTTCAAAGAATTTGTTCATGAAATTCTCGAAACGATTCTCGCAAAAGAGCCCGCAAATGTGGACGAGCTCCTTGCCGCAAAGTTTATGAACACCGACGCAACGGTCGAAGAAACTTTGAAAGAAAAGATCTTCACCATCGGTGAAAAGCTTTCGATCCGTCGCTTCGTTGTCATTGACGAACCCGTTTGCGCAAGCTACGTACACGGTGGCGGTACCATCGGTGTTATCGTTTACGGTGACGCAACGGTTGACAATGCCGCAGCATCGGCAGTGCTTCGTAATGCAGCGCTCCAAGTTGCCGCTATGAACCCTGCATACGCTAACAAGGACAGCGTTCCTGAAGCAGATGTTGCCGCAGAAAAGGACATTATTCTCGCTCAAATCAAGAACGACGAGAAGAACGCCAACAAGCCCGAAGCCGTTCTCGAAAAGATGGTTCTCGGCAAGATCGGCAAGTTCTATTCCGAAAAGTGCCTTACCGAACAGGAATACGTTAAGGCAGAAGGCAAAGAAACCGTTGGTCAATATATCGATGCCGAAGCCAAGAAGCTCGGTGGCACGATTACTCTCAAGGGATTCGTTCGCTATGAAAAGGGCGAGGGTCTTGAAAAGAGAGAAGAAAACTTTGCCGAAGAAATCGCGAAACTCACCGGCAAAAACTGAGTTTGTCGAAATCAACTCCTATAAGAATATCCAAACGACCGAAAGTACGCTTTCGGTCGTTTTTTTCCATATTTTGCTTTTTGAAAATCACGTCACGCCGTATTGCCAATATGAATACGGGGAGTTCAGCGAGTTTTCCATATCACGTCTATTTTAGAAAAAACGTCTTTTGTACTTGCAAATTGACGAATTATATAGTATACTGTACGTGCCGAATGTTCAAACGGCAGAATGAGAGGACAGATTATGAACCGAAAATGGAGTGCCGAACGTGCGTGGAAATGGTATAATTCGCGACCGTGGATTCGCGGTTGCAATTTTATGAGTAGCGATTGTGCCAATCGTATTGACCAATGACAAGAATACGGCTTCGAAGAAAGGTTCGAAACCGCGTGCCGCCGAGACGGGCTTTAATTCGATTCGCATTATCCCCGAATTTTATGTGTGGCAACAAGACCGTGACGGATTCATGAAACGATTCGAACGGTATATCGATTCCGCGGATAAAAACGGCATTTCATCTATGATCGTTCTCGGCAACGATTGTTGTCCTCCGAAAGAAGAGGCGTTGAGTCGTCTGCATTTGGGCGAACAAAAAGTGGATTGGGGTTATCACGGCGGTCGAAAAGTGTCCCAACACGGAACCTTTGACGGAGCCGCTATTCGGTACTCGACGAGCCGGAAAACGAAGCACAATATTGTGAGTTTGTTCGCGAATTGGTGACTACATATCGCGACGATGAAAGAGTTTTGATATGGGACGTATTCAACGAACCCGGCAATGCCAAACGAAACAATATGTCCTTGCCGATTATGCAAAAGATGATTTCGATCATTCGTGAGATCGACCCGATTCAGCCGATTACGATCGTTATTTGGACCTATCCGACGGTTTTGAAAGAAATCGAGCAAATCGGACTGGAAAATTCCGATATTTTGTCGTTTCACAATTACGGCGATTTCGATTCGAACGTTCGCGAGATCGCGCTTTTGAAAAAGTACGGCCGTCCGATTGTCAACACCGAATGGTTGAACCGTTGCGGCGGGAATACGGTCGAAGCACTTTTTCCGCTCTTTTATCTCGAAAAAATCGGTTGTTACAATTGGGGCTTGGTTGCCGGAAAATATCAAACCTACGAGCCTCATAATGGGGTTTGGGATGAGTATAAGAAAAATCCCGAAAGTCAGCGGAATTTTGATTTCACAAAATGGTTTCACGACTTATATTGACCGAGCCTTAATCCGTATAACCCGCATGAAATCGAATTGATAAAAAAGTACTGCGCTTTTGCGGAGGAGGACTTCCGTGCCGAATCGTAAAGCGTACGGTGCAAAGTATCGCATTTTACCGATGAAAAAACAAAACGCCTACCGTATTCGGCAGGCGTTTTTTCGGTTTTAAGGAATCGATGGAAAATCGAATTATTTTACGCGAACCCATTCGAAAGGCGTTTTTCTCGCTTCGATCAGAGCTTCGCGAATAGCAATCACTTGTAAGGTTTGCGCATGGTCGACGGGAATTTCGCCGCTTTCGAAGAAATGAATCAATTCTTTGATAAATTCGGCGAAATAGTCGGATGAAACATCGAGCGAAAAAGCGCGGTTGCTCTTGTCTACGACGGTGTGTCGAAAACCGAATTTTTCATCGTTTCGCATATTGAGGTGCCACAGACGCCCGTCGGCAAACCGAACGGTCGCGGCGGGGTGTTTGTACGTGCCCGTATAGAGAACGCTTTCGGCGGACGTGCCCATCAGTTTTACGACAGGTTCGATTTGATGAATAATATACATTTCAAATTCGCCGGGGCCCTCGGTGTAAAGCGCGTCGATCTCGTGTTGTTGCAATTCACCGATTTCGGGCGCAAAGCGTAACGCGGAGCTGGAATAGCATTTTGTCCCATGCGCGTCGGCATTGGCGAAAATTCGTTCTGCCGCCGCTTTCGTCGGGGCAAATGTTTTGTCGACGTACACGAGTTTTCCCGACGCGAGTGCTTTGTTGCAAAGTTCCTCATGCCTTTCGGGGTTGTCGGGCGAAAGAACGATCAATACGTCGTTTTCTTCGATGACTTCTTCTTGCGTTTTGCGTAGCGGTATACCGTATTTGTCCGACCACTGTGCGCTTGTCATGCCTCCGATGGGGCTGTCGATTTCGGCGTAGGCGGAGAAAACTTCGAGATTCCCGTTTGACGCTTCGCGGATAAAGGCGAGATAGTTGTTTGCATGCCATTCGTCGAGATAATAGTCGATAAATCCGATTTTTTTCATGTCGTTTTGTGCCTCGTTTTGTTTATATTGCGTTGTATCATGCTTGCTGTCCCAGCGTAACTTCTTTGTGCTCGTTTGCCGAACGATAGATCGCGTCGAGCAGTTTTTGCGTAACAATGTTGGTATCGACGTGGGAGGGGAGCTTTTTGCCGCTCTTGATGCAATCGATAAACGCATTGATCTCGTTTTCGAACATTTGCGAACCGTCGGTTGTGTAAGTCTCGAGTGTGAGTTTGCCGTCGTTTACGCCGTACAGCACAAAGTCGCCGCCGTAGGCAAGACGGATGCCCGCTTTATCACCCATAAAGTCGATAAACATTTCGTTTTCGCCGATATTTTGTGCCCATGCTCCGTTAAAGGTAATGGTTGGACCGTCACTGCGGATCATACCGGTAACTCCTTCTTCAACGTCGTAAATACCGTCTGCTTTCGGAGGACCTGCCCACATATCGGTGTATACGTAGTTTTCGATCGGTTTTCCCAAATTGCTGAAGGTTTCGGCGGAAACGGTTTTTACATTCGGGTCGCCGCAACAATACATAACGATATCGAAAAAGTGTACGCCCCAGTCGATCAGCACGCCGCCGCCCGCGATGGCATTCGTCGTGAATGCACCGCCCAAGCCGGGAATCGAACGGTGTGAACGGAAGCTTACGTATACACTGTACACTTCGCCGAGCGTTCCCACGTCGATCAGCTCCTTTATCTTGTTTACGTTATAATTGAATCGGTTTACAACGCCTATATTCAGCACTTTTCCGCTTTCGTGTTGAGCTTTTTGCATATCATACGCTTCGGAAAGAACCCGTGCGGCGGGCTTTTCGCAAAGAACGTTTTTGCCGCTTTTCAATGCCGCAACGGTGATTTCGCTGTGCATTTTGTTGGGGGTACAAACCGACACGGCTTCGATTTCGGGGTCTGCCAACACCTCTCGGTAATTGACGACCGCTTTGCCGCAACCGTATTTTTCGACGGCGGCTTGTGCGCGTTCGGGAATGATATCACAGAAATACTTGATTTCCGCTTCGGAATTTTTCATGTAAGCGGGAATGTGTTGGGCGTTGGCGATCGTACCGCAACCGATAACTGCAACTTTCATGATGGTTTCTCCTTTGATCGTGGATTTGAAATGGATTTTTGATTTCCATAACGTATCATACATCATTTTTTTCGAAAATACAATAGCTGTATCTTGGTATAAATGTAGCTGTATCTGTTTTTAATCACAAAAAAAGAGCGGAATATCCGCTCTTTTGAAAATGATTCGCTTTATTCGATTCTTTCACATTTCATACAATCGATGTCGGTTTCATCGTAACGCAAAATACAGGGGACGATCTTGCCGCACAAAGATTCGTCGGGGGAAACGTCAAGCGCCGCTTCGATGTAGTGCAGCGTGTGTCCGTACAGTTTCCCATCGTCCTTGTATTCTTCGAACAATACCGCAGTTCTTTTGCCGTCGAACGAACGCAAAACCTCGCGTCGTGTTTCCAGCATAACGTCTTTTAAGCGGGCGGCGCGCCGTTTTTTGAGCTCTTCGGGCACTTGATTCGGATAGCTCGCGGCATCGGTGCCCTCGCGCACCGAATAGGGGAAAATGTGTACGTACAAAAACCGACATTCGCGAACAAATGCGACTGTTTCTTCAAACATTTCCTCGGTTTCACCGGGAAAACCGACGATAATGTCGGTGGTAAACGTGACATCGGGTATGGCGTCGCGCAACATCTTAAGTTTTTTTCGGAACATATCGGTGTTGTATTTGCGTCGCATACCGCGCAAGACCGCGTCCGAACCGCTTTGGAGTGAAAGATGGAAATGCGGCGTTACGTGCTTGCTCTCGGCGCAAGCGGCAACGAAATCTTCGCGAATGACCGTCGGTTCGAGCGAACCCAAACGAATCCGTTCAATTCGGTCGATTTTGTCGGCAGAGCACAGCAATTCGGAAAGGGTCTCGTCGGTATCCCGCCCGAATGCGGCGGTTTCAATGCCGGTCAGGACGATTTCACGATAGCCGTTCGCGGCAAGTGTCCGGAGTTCTTCGAGAATTTTTTCGCTGCTGCGCGAGCGAATTTTGCCGCGTACGTGCGGGATAATACAGTAAGAACAATGATTTTCGCACCCGTCGACGATTTTGACAAATGCTCTCGTACGCTCGGAATGGGTGATCGACGTGTCGTCGTATTGCGATACGTCGGATAACGAAACCACCCGATTTTCGAATAAATGTTCCGATAGATTTGAAGTGCTGTCGGAACATTCGCGCAAAAGTTTTGCGACATACGGCGCAATCTCGCTCTTGTCGGCAGTGCCGAACGCGGCGGTTACGCCGCGAATTTTCTTTACCGCTTCGAGATTGCCTTGCGAAAAGCACCCAGCCACCACGACAACGGAATTTTCTTTGCCGTTTTTGACGGCACGACGAATCATTTGGCGCGATTTTCTGTCGCTTTCGGCGGTGACGGTACAAGTGTTGATTACGTAAACATCACACGGCTCGTCGAAAGACAACAAACGAAAGCCGAGTCTTTCGAAGTCCTCGGCGATCGCTTGTGATTCGTATTGATTCACTTTGCACCCAAGGGTGCAAAGTGAAACGGATGGTTTTTCGGATAAGGAACGATAAGCGGGCATGAAAATCACTTGACCTCGATCATGCTTTCGTTCCAAACGGCGGGCGCTTCGTAACCCATCAAATTGGCAAGTGTTGCCGCAATATTGGAAAGCCCGAATTGTCCCTTGTCTTCCTTTACGGTGTACAAGTCGGCAAACTTGTTGTCGTAAATAATGCAGGGAACGGGATTGAGGGTGTGGCTCGTTTTTGCCTTAAAACTGCCGTCCTCGTTTTTGGCGGGTTCTTTGGTCTTTTTGGAAATTTCGTACATTTCGTCGGCATTACCGTGATCGGCGGTGATGATGGCAACGCCGCCCACTTTGTCGACTTCTTCGAGAATACGCTTCAAGCAGAGATCGAGCGCTTCCATCGAGCATACGGTAGCGAGATAATTGCCGGTGTGACCGACCATATCGCCGTTGGGGAAGTTGACGCGCATAAAGCGGTA
>CAYNXA010000071.1:0-8598 GCA_964401015.1 uncultured Oscillospiraceae bacterium | reverse complement strand
GCTTGTAAATCTTTTGTTGATTTATCCTTCTGATTTGTGCATTGTGACGATTTTTTCTTTTTTCTGCCTACTTTTGATTGACACTAACAATATGCAATAGCGTTATTGACAATACATTAATTTTGTTTTATAATAAGTTAAGATTATATTAAGGAACTGCTGATTAATACGTTTGGCATTAATCAGCGGCTTACTAAAAATGAGGTCAATATCATGCCGCCTGTTTTATATGTTGTTTCGCCCTGCTTTAATGAGGAGGAGGTTCTTCCAATCACCTCCCGAATATTTCTGAATGAGCTTGAACGTCTTATAGAAAAAGGCGTTATCGGCAATAAAAGCAGGATCCTTTTTGTCGATGACGGAAGCTGTGACGCTACTCTTAAAATAATTGAAGGGCTTGCAGATGAAAATGAGCATTTCTGCGGAATAAGTCTTAGCCGCAACTGCGGACATCAGAATGCTCTGCTCGCCGGACTTATGGAGGCAATGGATAGCTGTGATATAACTGTTTCGCTCGATTGCGACGGTCAGGACGATATTAATGCTATTGAGAAAATGCTTATCGAATACAAAAACGGCTCGGAGGTTGTATTCGGGGTAAGAAGCAAGCGTGAAAAGGACAGCTTTTTCAAGCGCAACACCGCCGCCGCTTTTTACCGCATTATGAATGCAATGGGGACGGAGCTTATACCTGAGCATGCTGATTTCCGCCTTATTTCCTCACGGGCGTTAAGGGAGCTTGAAAAATTTGGCGAGGTAAATCTTTTTCTGCGCGGACTTATTCCGCTTATCGGCTTTAAAAGCAGTGTTGTTGAATATGAACGAAATGAACGTCTTGCTGGGGAGAGCCGTTATCCGCTGAATAAAATGCTCTCCTTTGCGGCGGAAGGTGTAACAAGCTTCAGTACAAAGCCGCTTAAAATGATAACGCTGCTCGGGATAATTATTTCCGCAGTCAGCTTTATCGGAGCTATATGGGCGGTCGTTGAGCATATTATCGGCGGCACTGCCGATGGCTGGGCGAGTCTTGCGTGTATGATATGCTTTATCGGAGGAATACAGCTGATAAGCCTTGGAGTTATCGGTGAATATATCGGCAGGATATATATGGAGGTCAAGCACCGACCAAGGTATATAATAGAAAAAAGGATAAAATAACAAGGAAATGAGGTAGCACCTTTGCTTTCTGTAATGATTTATGCGGGAATAGCCTGCTTGATCTTTTATATTATAAAATGGACGGAGTATTCATTTAAGGGACATTCTTTTTTTGAGCTTGGAGTTTATTTTCTGCTTATGAGGGCTGTTCCGCTTCTTATGCTTGAAGGAAGAACAGCAATGAATTATATTATTTTTGCGGCGGATATTCTTTTTATGCTTGCATTTTCCTATATTTCGGGAAGGAGCTTCGGCTGGAACAGAGGCAAAATTGCGGCGGCTGTCTATCTTTTTGATCCTGCGGCGGTTTTTTCTTTGGCAAAGGGAAATATAGGATGTTTTTTTATTTCGGTTGTCGGCTCGGCTGTTTTTATATACATAATTCTGAAATTCTCTTTAAAACCAAAGCCCGGCAGAAAAAATGAAAAAGCCGAAAATAACCAATTGGCGCAGGAAAAAATTGGTAAAAAGGATTTTATCCTTATGCTGCTGTTGACGGCTTTTTCCGTTTTTACAGTGTTCTGGAGGCTAGGCAGTACAGAAATGCCTTCGACATATGCAAAGGTCGGAAAGGGAGATGAAATAATACTTGATCTTGGCGAGTACAGAGATATTGCAAATGTTGATGTTTTTCTTAATTATAAAAGCGGTTTGGATCTGGCATTGTCCGTATTCAACGAGGTGAGCGGAGAATGGATACCGATTTCGGAGGATAACAGGCTTATGAACTGTCTGACATGGACTAAGCTGCCTGTAAAATGGAATGCGAGATATCTGGGAATTGTTTTTACAAGCGAGGATGAATATTACGTTAATGAAATTGCCGTATATGATTATGACGGCAGGCTTATCGAGCCTTTGAATGCAGGCGAATATCCTGAGCTTTTTGATGAAAGGGAGGCCGTTCCGAGGTATAAGACCTATTATTATGGAGCAATGTTTGACGAGGTTTACCATGCGAGGACGGCATATGAATTTAAATACGATCTGCCGATATTTGAAAATACGCATCCTCCGCTTGGAAAAACGCTGATCTCGCTTGGTATTTCGCTGTTTGGTATGTCACCCTATGGCTGGAGGTTTGTTCCTGCGGTTTGCGGAGTGCTTGCAGTTCCGCTGATGTATATTTTTATCCGGCTGATATCCAAGAGAACGGATATTGCATTTCTCGGCGGTGTGCTTTTCAGCACGGAATTTATGCATTTTACGCTTTCAAGGATCGCAACGCTTGATATAATTATTGCTTTGCTGATAATGCTTATGTTTCTGTTCATGTATTGCTTCACGGAGGAGCTTTGCAGGGGAGGGGATCTGTGCAGACAGTCGTTATGGCTGCTGCTTTGCGGAATATCGACGGCTCTGGCTGTATCGGTGAAATGGACGGGAGTCTATGCTGTTGTGGGTATTGCACTGCTGTTTTTTATTTCACTTACGGAGTATTGCACTGAAAACGGTGGATTTATTGCAAACAGGATTTATCTTGCAAGGCTTGCGGCAGTCTGCGTGATATCGTTTATAGTTCTTCCGATCACCGTGTACAGCCTGTCATACATTCAATTCAGCGAGGCTTATCCTGAAAAAAGCTTTATTTCCCATGCAATAAATAATTCTGCGGATATGCTGGCTTATCATTCGGGAATGAAAGAGGCTCATCCGTATATGTCGGAATGGTATGAATGGATAATCGACAGAAGATCTCTGCTTGATTCGTTCACGAATATGGGAGATAATGTCAGCACCGTTTCAACGCTTATCAATCCGCTTACAGCGATATGCGGTGCGGTGGCATTTATACATAATTTTTATCTTTGGAGAAGAAGGGACGATAAGGCTTCACGCTTTCTTGTAATTGCTTATCTTGCAATGCTTATGCCGTGGTTCTTTATACACAGGACTGTTTTTATATATCAATATTTCGGCTGTATTCTTGTTATGATACCTATGATATGCAAAAGCGTTATGTCACTGAAGCATTACAGGAAAATTTCCGCTGCTCTTATGATCGTATCGGCGGCATTGTTTATTATGTTTTATCCTGCTATAAGCGGTCTTGAGGTGAGCAGGTCCTATGTGGGAAATGTGCTTGAGTGGCTTCCGAGCTGGAGATTTGACTGATGAACGCGGTTGCATTTTCAGCAAATATATGATATTGTTGCCCCTATTCGGCAATAGAGGTCATTGGTAGGCATTAAGGAGCATTTAAAGCTCGAAGAATCAAGGGTTTTTACGGTAGAAACGAAGAAAAGCCCTGAAACTCCGAGAATCATAAAAATCGCTGTTTTTGAATAATTCGGTAGAAAGCTACCGCTGTAAAGGACGGTAGAAACTTGGTAGAAAAACTGAAAAAGCCGGTAGAAAGCCTGTTGACAACAATTTAATAGTGATCTGCAATAGCGGACAGTGTTTCATAATCATGAAGTGCTGTCCGCTATTTTTGTGTCCAAATGAAAACTGAATATGTGTAAAAGCACTTCTCAAACGACTGTCGCCTGACGATCGGTGAGGAGTGCTTTTCTCTTCTGCCTGCCTGTCGGCAGACAGGCAAGAAAATTTTACAGGAGGTCTATCAATGGCAAAGGTTGAGATCGGAGAAATTGATTTTGGAACACGCAGGAAGTACGACCTGATGAAGATCAGCCGTGAGCTGTTCAGGCTCATGATGAACGATCCGAGGTGCGACTATGCGACCCTTGAGGAGATGTTCGCTTTTGAAGAAATGCAGAACTATTACCCCGAGGAGGTCTGCAAGGCAGTCGATGAACTGACAGGCAAGGAAGATCACAACAATCTCCTGCTTGAAATCGTCAAGCCCTACGGCAAGGTCTATGCCGTCAACAAACGCAGGATTCCCGAAATGATGTTCACCTATCAGCCGTGGGGCTTCCATGAAATGACAGCTATGTGAATGGGGTGAGGAAATGGACAAGGTAATTCAAAAAACTATCGGTGATACAGTGTGCCGTGTGCATAAGACAGCCGATTTTACGATGCTCAGCAACGGCTTTATCGGCTCTACCAATATCAGCTGTCAGGCGATACTTCTGCTGGCACAGGCTATGAGTCTGCCCAAGAACTGGAATTTTACGATCAAGGGGCTGGAAAAGATCTGTGCTGTCGGCGAAACTGCCGTCCGCAATATGCTGAAAGAACTGGAAACATGGGGCTATCTTGTGAGAACAAAGCTGATGCCGTCCAAGGAAACACACGGTCGTATCAAGTACGTCTATGATTTTTATGAGTACTCGGCAAAGGACACTTCCGTTCCGCAGGCTGATGTTGTCATTGAAACATATACGGCTGAAAATGCCACTCTCTACAAGGTCAAGAAAGACAGCCATTTCACCGTTATCAGCAATAAGCTGCTACGTTCCAAAAAGCTGAACCCAAAGCAAAAGGGGCTTCTGCTGAAAGTGCTGTCACTGCCGAACACATGGAGATTCTCTGTGTCGGGGTTTGTGAAGATATGCAAAGAGGGCAAGTCTGCGATCAAGGCACGTCTTGCCAAACTGACCGAACTGGGATACCTTGACCGCACAAGGCTTAAATCCAACGAGAGCAAAAGCCGTGGTTTCGAGTACATCTACGAGTTTTTCGAGATCGCTCTCTCCAAAGAAGATGCCGAGAAGAAATCGGAGAAAACCCGTAAAAATGCAAAAAAGAGTATCAAAGACCTGTTTCCGAAAAAGTCCAAAAAATCGGTCAAAAATGGTGATGATACTTATAAAAAACAACATGGTGGTTTTCGGTCTGCGGAAAACCCACAGACTGAAATTCCGCAGGCTGAAAAGCAGGCACAATCAAATACAAATGAGAAAATAAACAAAAAAAATTTAGTGATAAAGAATCCATCAGTCCTTCTGATCCGCAGAGAAAATTCCAGAAAAAGTTTCAACAATCTTTCAACGTTGGAAATGTTGAAAAGTCAGCAGATGAAAGAATGATGGACGAATATACACAGAAGTTTGAGATATACAAAAGGATCATCAAGCAGAACATTGACTTCTTTGAGTTTGCAAGCTGGCTTGACAGCAACTGTGATGATGGCGAGGACGGTTGGGCTGAAGCTGAACAGATCGTTGAAGCTATGGCAAGACAGGTGCTTTCTACAAAGCCGTATGAAATGATACACAGTCAGAAAATGCCGAGAGCATCTGTGCAGTCGGTAATGCTGAAAGCGAATATCTATCACATGGAAAATGTGGTCGAGCAGATGAAGGAAGTGCTGAATATCCGCAACTACGAGGCTTATCTTATCAGTTCTGTTTACAATGAGGTCGTGAATTTCCATGTCAAGAAAAATGCTGAAGGTAGGGCAATCAGCTATGACATCAGGCAGACTTTCGGATATTAAGGAGATAGACAGCCTGTTCTATGACTATCACAGCGAATGTGAATCTATCATTATGATGGCGAGGACGGTTGGGCTGAAGCTGAACAGATCGTTGAAGCTATGGCAAGACAGGTGCTTTCTACAAAGCCGTATGAAATGATACACAGTCAGAAAATGCCGAGAGCATCTGTGCAGTCGGTAATGCTGAAAGCGAATATCTATCACATGGAAAATGTGGTCGAGCAGATGAAGGAAGTGCTGAATATCCGCAACTACGAGGCTTATCTTATCAGTTCTGTTTACAATGAGGTCGTGAATTTCCATGTCAAGAAAAATGCTGAAGGTAGGGCAATCAGCTATGACATCAGGCAGACTTTCGGATATTAAGGAGATAGACAGCCTGTTCTATGACTATCACAGCGAATGTGAATCTATCATTATGGATTTGATTGCTGACAAGATAGACAGAAAAACGCTTGATACCGTATTCGCTGACCTTAATGAACTGCAAGAAAATTATCACAGCAGGCTAAATGACCTGCTGCGAAAGGGGTGATGCCGTTGATTGTAGTAAATTAAGTCACAGAAAATGAAAAAAAGGGTTGAGAAATATGGCAAAGACGATTATCACGCAGGGCGGTGACCTTGTGAATTACGCAAATATCATCGCTGTATTTGTCGATGATGAACTGGACGATGACGAGAATGTTCTCGGCTACAACCTGTGGGGGCTTGATGTGACCAACGATAATATTCTCCTCGGAGAGTATGCAACTCTTGACGATGCAATTCAGGCAAAGAACAAGATCGTTGAGTGGATCGACAGCGAGGCATACGCAAAGGTAGACCTTTCCGAAAAGGCAGGTGATGCTGTTGAGCAGTGACTTTGAATCAGGCACACGCAAGACCATTGACATCACGGTGAAAGCGGAGAAAATGACCGCTGATATTCTGAAAAGTGCATTGCAGGAGTTTATGTCGGGTAAGGCAGAAAAATCGGGGCGTATGACCTATAGCAACTGTCCGTCAAAAGCTATGACACAGGTATGAGCTACAATAAATGTGAAAGGCGGTGATGCCTAAAAAGGATATGAGGAGGAATGAAATTGGCAAATGTATATGGATATATCCGTGTCAGCAGTCGAGATCAGAACGAAGATAGACAGTTGATAGCGTTAAAAGAAATCGGAGTGACTGACCGTAATATTTATCTGGACAAGCAATCCAGCAAGGATTTTAACCGACCACAGTACAGGAAATTACTGCGAAAAATGAAAAAAGACGATCTGCTCTATATCAAGAGCATAGGCCGTCTGGGACGAAAATATGAGGAAATACAGCAACAATGGCGGCTGTTGACCAAGGAAAAAGGCATTGATATTGTGGTGCTGGATATGCCGCTGTTGGACACATGGCGAGGGAAAGACCTGATGGGGACTTTTCTATCTGACATCGTGCTGCAAGTGCTGTCCTTTGTGGCAGAAAACGAGCGAACCAACATTCGCCAGCGGCAAGCCGAGGGCATTGCAGTAGCGAAAGCCAAAGGAATCCGCTTCGGCAGACCACCAAAACCGCTACCCGAAAACTTTCACGATGTGTATCAGCAGTGGAAACAGGACGAAATCACAGGAACAGCAACGGCAAAGAAATGTGATATGCCTTTATCCACATTCCGCTATCGTGCTGAGGTTTACGAAAATGCCAAGTTATTGTAAAAGGGCGAGTTTTACAGAAAGGTGTACTTTTTTTGCAAAGTATTTTTCAAAAAATTTCTGATAAAAAATTACAATTTTGAGCTGATAATCTTCACCAAACTACTTGAAAAATGCTGCCAATACGAGTAAAATATTTATAGGTAAGAGGGCGATTTTATAGGGAAGTACCTTTGGTTGGTTTTGGTTGCAACTTAATTATACAAAATAGGTTGATTGTTTTCTATATTTTTGAGTGACAAAACACATTTAATAATTAAAAAAGCCTTGCGGAACAACGATTTTTCGCATTTTGCTCAGGGCTAAGAGAGACAAGTAATGGAGTTGAGCCTGGAGCTGCAAAGAAATACTTAGAAGAGTTGGGGTACAGTTGTTCTTATAAGTCGTATCTGTTTGATTCATTCGGCAATTTTAAGAGTGCTATAGGTGATGACAAACCATGTATATTTACATATGGTGCTGTTTTTGGAGATTCTAAGGGTGGACATGCCGTTTTAGTAGTAGGATATGTTGATACGACATCTTATCAGTATTTAAAAATTGCTGATGGATGGAACTCATATTTAAGATATATCAATTTCAATGGATATGACTATACTAGGACGGATGGTTGGTCTTTCACATTGTCAAAATAAAAAGCAGGAGAGGTTTTCTTTATGAGCAAAAAAAAGAAATGTATATATCTTGTATTATTAGTCGGAGTATTACTCCTTGTTGCAGGGATGGTAATTTGCATGAACGGACAGAATTTTGAAGAATGGCAACAATTGAATACAGTAAGAGAGCATGATACTCTTTTTGAGGAGGAAATCAGGGAAATCACTTTGCGTAAGACTGTTGATGTTGCCGAATGGGTGGTGTTTAATGATGCCGATCTCATTGCTGAATGGGAAACTTTCCTTAGTAATTTGGGAAGTTAAAAGGGATGATTCTTTTGGAAAATTAGGAAGTGATATAAATGGTGGTGTAACTGTCGTTGGGATAAAAACCAATACAAAGGATTTTACGGTACATTTTTATGACATTTCTGGCAACCAAGTAATTGAAATCGACGAAATCTTTTACTTGTGTAAAAGTATGGATGACAATCCGTTTGCAGAGACCTATGACATGGCTATGGAGCGACATGGTACAGTGACTCCGTGGGAGTAAGGTTTAGGGTTATCTGTGCAACTTAAATAGTACTCTGTATATGGCGTGAATTTATGAAGAATAGCCTATCTGATGTGTTTGACGGTGTAGTTTTCGGACTACACCGTTATTTCTTTTCTCGCGATAGATAAAATCATATATTTTACTCATGGTATGTTTCAGGTTGGCATACGATTTGAAAATTTACTTAATTGAATTTTTAATTTCTGATTAAAAATACAATCTTTCCAAAACCCTTGATATTTC
>CAYNXA010000070.1:0-8629 GCA_964401015.1 uncultured Oscillospiraceae bacterium | reverse complement strand
ACGATATACCACTCGCCCGCGCGGTCGATGAGAATGACCTGCCCGCCGTTCGGAATCTGACCGATCACCGCGCTTGCCGTCGACGGGCGATTGCGGATATTCAATCGCGATCCTTGTGTACGAACGGTGCCGGTCGGCTCGGACGTACCTTCGCCGGGACCGGCAAAAGTGATTCCGAAGTATTCGCAAAGTCCCTGTACCAAATTGACGGCGATCGCTTCGATATTGTTCTTCAACCATTCGGCATCGTCGGCATTATCATGATACGCAAGCTCGGCAAGTACCGACGGTGCTTTGGTGCGACGAAGCTCGGCAAGCAAAAGTGTCGGTACGGTCTTGACCGCCGACGGGGTCGGATAAATACTTTTGTAATTATCGGCAAGGACCGTTGCGGCGCGCCGACCCGCCGCGCTGTTGCTGTAATAATAGAAGTCGGCGCCGCGAAGCACACCCGCCAACGATTCGGGTGAGGCATTGGAATGAAGCGCCAAATGCAAATCGTAGCGTCCGCTGTTGGACGCGGCAATGGCGGCGGACAGCGGTTCATCGGGATCGTTTCGCGAAAACGCGATTCCGCTTGCGCGCAAATACGGCTCCATCGCGTCGGCAATGCGGTTCATATAATATTCTTCCGAACCGCTTGCATCGTAGTATTGGTTGTATTCCTGTGTGGACGGCGATAAGTAGATCGAAGGCATGACGACTCCTTTGCGAAGAATATCGTCCGGGACGACAGCTCCGCACAAACGTTATTATGCTTTCATAGTATGGTTTTTCCGTCAATATTGACACAAACGACGACTTTTGCGTCGGGATAGAAGGTAAAAACGCCGCATTTTGCTTTTTTTGCAAAAATATTCAAAAAAAGGGTTGCAATTTTGCATAAACTGTGCTATCATATACAAGGATTGAATATTTATTCACATTCAACCGATTTTTATTTTTTGAGGTGTTTCATTATGAAAAAGATCATCGCTGTTCTTGCGGCCGCCGCCACGTTGACCGCAACTCTCTCACTTGCTTCTTGCGCAGGTAACAAGAAAGTCACTTTGACGATTTTGGATACCGAATACGTTGAAGAAGAATACGCTATCGCCATCGCCAAAGAGAACGAAGAACTTCTCGCTTCGATCGATGCCGCTCTCGCCGAACTCAAAGAAGAAGGCGTTGCCGACAAGATCGTCGACAAGTACATTTCGGGCGTTGAACACGATCTCGTGTTCCAAGCCGATGCGGAAGGCAAAGACGAACTTCATATGGCAACCAACGCACAGTTCCCGCCTTATGAATACTACAAAGATAACGAAATCGTCGGTATCGACGCCGAAATGGCAGCCGCTATCGCCGACAAGCTCGATATGAAGCTTGTTATCGACGACATGGACTTCGATGCCATCATCACGTCGGTTCAGTCGGGCAAATCCGACATCGGTATGGCAGGTCTTACCGTAAACGAGGACAGACTCCAGAACGTAAACTTCACGGCAACCTATGCACACGCAAAGCAGGTTATCATCGTTCCCGAAGGAAGCAAGATCACGTCGGTTGACGATCTCGCCGCCGAAGGTGCAACCTATCTCATCGGTACACAAAAGGGTACCACCGGCGACACCTATTGCGAAGATGATTTCGGTGCCGATCGCGTTATGAAGTATACCAGCGGTAACGAAGCCGTTCAGGCTCTCATCACCGGCAAGGTAGACTGCGTTATCATCGACAACGAGCCCGCCAAGGCATACGTTGAAGCAAACAACAAGTAAGTTTTTGTTGAGAAATGTGGGCGGAAAACTTCCGCCCGCTTTTTTTCGTAAATATCCGTAACTATCTTTGAGGGGAAATCAATTGTGAATAGTCTTCTGAACACTCTCGCGAATTTCTTTACGAATCTGTGGGACGGCGTAAAGCTCGGTCTTATCGATTTGAAAGACGATTTTATTCTCTGTTTTGTCAAAGAGGAACGTTGGCGCTACATCACCAGCGGACTTGCAAACACACTGATCATTACCTTTTTTTCGGTTTTGATCGGTATTGCGCTCGGTTGTTTGATTGCGGTAATTCGCTCCAGTCACGACAAAACGATACGCGAAATGCGCCCCGGATTCGGTCGCACTTTGCTGAAGATCGCAAACTTTATCTGTAATCTTTATTTGACGATCATTCGCGGCACACCGGTCGTGGTTCAGCTTATGATCATGTACTACATAATCTTTGCTTCCTCGCGCAACAGTCTGCTCATCGCCATTATTTCGTTCGGTATCAATTCGGGTGCCTATGTTGCCGAGATCTTTCGTTCGGGCATTATGTCGATCGACAACGGACAATTCGAAGCGGGTCGCAGTCTCGGATTCGACTACAAGAGCACGGTTTGGCACATTGTCATTCCGCAAGCGTTCAAAAACGTCCTCCCTGCCCTCGCCAATGAATTTATCGTGCTTTTGAAAGAGACTTCGGTTGCGGGTTACGTGACCATTCGCGATCTCACGATGGGCGGCAACATCATTCGTTCGGCAACTTATTCCGCCTTTATGCCTTTGATCGCCGTGGCACTCATTTATCTCGTAATGGTTATATTCTTCACCAAGCTTGTCAGCATTTTGGAAAGGAAATTGAGAAACAGTGAACGATAATGTTATCATAAGCACAAATAATCTGTGCAAATATTACGGTGACGATATCCATGCGCTGGACGATGTGTCGACCGACATTCACAAAGGCGAAGTGGTCGTTATCATCGGTCCGTCGGGTTCGGGCAAATCGACGTTTCTGCGTTCGCTGAACCTTCTGGAATATGCCACTTCGGGGCAAGTGTTTTTTGAAGGCGTCGATATTACCGATCCGAAAGTGAATATCAACATACACCGTCAAAAGATGGGCATGGTATTTCAGCATTTTAATCTTTTTCCGCACATGACTATCTTACGGAACATGACCCTGGCTCCGACGAAGCTGCTCAAAATGCCGAAAGCGGAAGCCGAGAAGAAAGCACGTGAACTTTTGGCGCGCGTGGGACTCGGTGACCGTGCCGACACCTATCCGTCCAAACTTTCGGGCGGGCAAAAGCAACGTGTCGCCATTGTGCGCGCGCTTTGTATGCAACCCGAAGTTATGCTGTTCGACGAACCGACGAGTGCGCTCGACCCCGAAATGGTCGGCGAAGTGCTGGACGTTATGAAACAGCTTGCCGAAGAAGGCATGACGATGGTCGTCGTTACACACGAAATGGGCTTTGCACGCGAAGTTGCCGACCGCGTTTTGTTTATGGACGGCGGTAAAATTCTCGAAGAAGGCACGCCCGAACAGATCTTCACCAATCCGCAAAATCAGCGTACACGCGACTTTTTGTCGAAAGTTCTTTGACAGCTCGCTTTTTGCGCACAAAAACAGGAGAACCGAATATGTATTTTGAGCGACTGCGACAACTGCGCAAAGAAATGAAGCTTTCACAAAGCGACGTCGGCGAGATTCTGGGCATTATGCAAACGGTATATTCCCGCTACGAACGCGGTTCGCAAACCATACCGCTGGAATACGTTATGAAACTTTCCGATCTGTACGGCGTTTCGATCGATTATATGCTCGGCCGAAGCGACGAACGCACATCGACGGCAAACGAACGGTAGTTTCCCTGCCGTACCGATGAAATCGTATCGGGGGATCCTGCTATGTATTCGTAACAGAATACCGACCGAACAAGGACTGCTGTCGAGAGATGGCAGTTTTTCTTTTTTCGGGAAACGTTACGAAAGTTGTTCCGACAGTGTGCGGCCGAATCGAACAGACAGCCGGTTGTTATGAATGTGCCAAATGCGGACACCGCTATGTTCCCTCCTACAAAAGTGTACTTATGTCAACACACCGGAGCAGAACAAGACGTATGCGTTGTCCGAAGTGCAACGAAAAGTCTTGGCAGAAAAAAGTGATACGCAAGGAATGATTCGTCATTCGGCGCAAAAAACGGGAAACGGAAAACATCGCGGAAATGCGGTGTTTTTTTGTTACGCACGGTCTCCATTTCAACAGTTCCCCGAACTTTCGCCAAACAACAAAAAGTGTCGGCACCGCTTTCGCGGTGCCGACGTCTTACCTAAACATTTCGTCATTTCGCTTCGGAAAGCGAATACGGTCAAACTCATTATGCAAATTCTGATAAACGTCGAATATGCGTCGCTTTAGATTTCGACGGTAAAGCGATTGTCGCCTTTCGAACGGAGCGAAACCATATGCTCGCTCTTTTTGCCGTTTGCTTCGACGATCACGTCATAATCGCCGTAGAAGCCGCGGAACGAAGCGACTCCGCCGTCATCGGCAATAAGCGAGCTTTCGGTATGCCATTCCTTGAAAATCAAATCTTTTATCGCATAATAAGCCGGTTTCGGCGTAAGGTCGAAACGCAAAAGACCGCCATAATAATAGTTTTCGCCATAGGTCATATCACCCTGTACGGCACCGTAAGCATAGCCGTCGACCAAATTCCAATAAATAATTTGTTCCATATTTTTATGGGAGAACCAAATTCGATACAAATTTCGAATGATCTCGGCTTGAAGCTGTTCGTCCTCGGCGTTTGCGGAATAAGCGGGCACCGTGACTTCGGTAACCTGCAAGGGCTTTCCGAGCCGTGCATACAGATCCATATGGGCATAAAGGTTTTGCGGGTCATAGAACGGTCGTGTTCTTTCGTATTCTTCCTCGGCGCGGTAAAACATATGATACTGCATACCGACCGCATCGATTCGCGCACCTTTCAAGAGAGCGTTTTCGATGTACGAATAATACGCATTGGTCGTACGGCAGACGTTTGCCCAGCCCATATCGACAAATTCGTTTATTCCCAATTGATTGGAGGGGAAATATTTTTCGGCGGTCTTAAAGCACCATTCGATATAATCGGGATAGTTATAAAAGGCAGTGACACCGTCGTGATCGCCCCACAGCATTTCATTGGTCACTTCGATCGTGGGAATCTTGTCTTTATATCGTTCGGCGATCTCACGGCAACGGTTTTCGAATGCAAGCTTGATTTCGTAAATCGAAGCGTTTTTCAGCCATTTCGGGAAAAAGTGTTCGTACGCAAGCGCATGTTCGCGCGGTTCGATGCCATGCTTTTCGCAAAATTCGATACAAAGGTCGATCGGTGGGCGGCGATAGATCTTTTCGCTGTCCTTAGCATAGCGGGTGTGACCGCGTTCGGGTTCGGTCGCATCCCAATAGAACGGAAGCGTTGCCATATTAAACACATCGGCAAACGCTTTTTTGTAGCTTTCGTTCTTTTCGGCGGTTTCCAACTCATCGAGCATAAACAGATTGGCGCCGAAACGGAATTCGTGATTTTTTTGCTTAGCCGTCACTTTGGCGCCGCGTATCGGCTTACCGTCGGTATCGGTCACGGTGAGGGTCACATTTCCCTTTCGGTTGGTTTCGATTCCGTAAGCAACCGTCGTATCGAGAAAATCGGCTTGTTTTTCGAACGATTCGAGAATTTTTCTTCTTTCGGACATAAGTGTAAACCTCCGCAGATTTCAAGTTATCTTTGCTTTTTTCAATCGCAAAAACCGATGTGTTTTCTTGCGTTTTCATCATTGTAACGCAAAACGGCGAAAAAGAAAACCGAAAAAGCGAACAAAAAGGTTGACTTTTCGAAACAAATGCGGTAAGATACTCTTGAGGTGAAGCGCGCATGATTTTTGATCGGGAATACGTTGCATTTGAAATTTTCGACGTTCTATATTTGGATATGCCTTGTTCGAAAGCCTATAACGCGGGACGAAATTTCGACGCACTTTCCTTTCGGTACCGTTCGGACGCCGAAATACTCGTCGGCTCGAATCGTTTTCATCTGCCGCCCGATTCGCTTTGTTATGTACCGTCGAACGTTAATTATATGCGGCACGCCAACGAAGATTCGCTGATCGTCGTGCATTTTAAGGCGCTGAACTATCATGCGGGCACGATTGAAACCTACCTGCCGCCAACCCCTTTGCTCTATCGGAAACTATTTTCGGAAATGCTCCGTGTAAGGCAAACGAAAAGCGCATTCAAAAACGACTGTGCCGCGTTGCTCAGCAAGGTGTTTTCACATTTACACGACGAATGTAAGCCGCTCTGTCACGACCCGAAGATACACGACGGCGTTTTGTATATCGACGAGAACTGTTTGAAAAAGGATTTTTCGCTCGGAATTGCCGCCGAAAAGGCGTATATGAGCGAGGTGTATTTTCGCAAACTGTTTCATCGGGAATTCGGAATATCCCCCAAACGTTACGTAGAAAATCGGCGCATTTCGCACGCAAAATCACTGCTTTTGTCGGGGTACTATTCGATCGAAGAAGTTGCCGAATTGTGCGGCTATGCCGACCGCAAGCATTTTTCGACGCGTTTTCGCGAAACGGTCGGGGTGCCGCCATCGCAATTCAATTACAATTATTAAGATAAAAACCCGTGCCGCCGAGGCACGGGTTTTAGACTTTTCAAGAGGCAAAATATCCGACTATCGCTCGCGGGCATGGGCGGGACTGAAGCCGTACTGTTTTTTGAAGCTTCGATAAAAGACGGTATAATCCGAAAAGCCGCACTCGCGCGCCGCAACCGTCGCGGGAACGCCGTCGCGCAAAAGCGAAAGTGCCGCCGTCAAGCGTTTTTGGACGATATAGTTATGCAAGCTCCCGCCGGTAACCGACTTAAAGCGCGACATGAGATAGGATTTGCTCAAATAGAATTCGTGGGAAATGCTCTGTGCCGTAATCGGTTCGGCGTAATGCCGATTGACGTATTCGATAACGGCATTGATTTTTTTATCGGTGATCTCGCCGTTTTCGCGTTCTTCGCGCAAGGCAAATCGATTGACCCACACCATAAGGCGCAAAAACGCGCTTTGAGAAAAAATGTCCGACGCGTAGTCGGAAGAATCGCTCTCACGTTCCAGATCGTTTACGGCAGCGACAAGTTCGCGGCGGGATTCGCCGTCGACGTGCAAAAGACAAATGCCGAGCGTGTCGGCGCGGCGAAAACATTCGGAAAGAACGGCATCTTTTCCGCAAGAATCCAAATAATCCGAAGAAACAAACAGAACGACGCGCTCGTAGGGGGAAACGTCCTCGGTCTTGGAATGGTGAATCTTGTTCTTGGGAACAAGCAGAAGGTCCCACGGATGCAAAACGTAGGTTCGCCCCTCCAAAATATAGGTCACATTTCCGCTGAGGCAAAGAATGATCTTATGAAAATCGTGCGTATGGCTTCCGAAGTCCATGGAGCGGGCGTCGCGAATATGAAACAACTTGTAGTCGCCATCCAAATACCCGCGCGGTGTGCTGCGGCGATTCGGCAACAATTCTCGGTTCACGACCCCTCCCCTTTCTGACGGTTACGCTTATGTGTTCGGCATTGCATACATCGGCGTTCTTTCTCACATTGGCATAAACACCTATAGCGGCATCGAAAATGCCGCTAAAACAGTATACATGCACTACAAAAATTCACATTCGTGAGCCGATGGAAATCAGTTCCAGCCGGGGTTGCCTTCGCCGCTTATCGGGAAATTGTTGTCTTTCGTTCCATCGTCTACGGTAACAAGCGAAAAGGTGATAATATCCTCGGATTCGAAATCGACTACGTCCGCGAGAGGCGCTTCATAAAGGTTCTTCATGTTGATTCCTCCAAAAACAATCTATAATACGATTGAGTATACAAACCCATTACGAGGAGATTATAGCACAAAAGAATCGGATTGTAAAGAGTTTTTTCGAAATTTTTATGATTTTTTCCGATTATTTTTCGGTTTAGGCGGGCAAATTTGTTGAATTTGTTATTTTGTCCTCAAAGCAACACCGAAAATACGCTTTCGCCCTCGTTCACGAAAATTTCCATGATATAGCTGTCGCGCAAAATCAAAATATCGCGAATCTCACCATCGTAGATCAGCGGTTCGCGTCCTTCGCGTTCGACGACAAAGCCTTTTTCGGTGCGGCGCAAAGCGGGATCATCGGTCGTAAAGCGGTGTCGCACCTCGTCGGCGGGGCGGCAAAGCAATTTTCCGTCGCGATAATAAATTTCGCGCGGGACCGACAGACAGCCGATATCCCATTCTTTATAGCCGCCGTAGCTCCAGCCGGGGATCCAAGAAATCAGAAGATTGCGGCCTTTTCGGTCGTAAAAGACCTGTCCCGCGTATTGGTCGGGACCTTTGTCGATTTCGGACACGATTTCGGGCATAAATTTTCCATCGGCAAAATCACCGTACATAACGCGAAAATAATGGTCGGCATGCAACGGGCAGACCGATGCGGTCAAGAGCATTTTGCCGTTTTCGGCGGGAACCAATGAGGGACATTCGGTGAATCGGCAATCACTCCATTCGCTCATGACACCGCAATAGTGCCACGAAAACAAGTCGCGACTCTTATATAGCAAAAGACGTCCGGTCGCGGTTTCTTCGTGTCCCGTTGCCATAACGCAATAAAACTCGTCCCCGACACGGCAAACGGCGGGGTCGCGGAAATTCGAACCGCCGTCGGCGGGCCATGTGGCTATGACGGGATTTTCGCCGCATTTTTCGAAACGAATTCCGTCGGTCGAATAGGCGACGCTTACCGCCTGACCATTTCCCGTAAGGTCGCGTACCGAGGCATAGAAG
>CAYNXA010000069.1:0-8648 GCA_964401015.1 uncultured Oscillospiraceae bacterium | reverse complement strand
CGATGGGAGCGGTGAGTTTGTTCGCGGATGATTTTGCCGCAAGCCTTGCCCGACCGTCGGAGCATTTTTCGCAAAGTACGACGGGTTGCCGAAACCGAGCGCGAAAGAAAAACAGTAAAAAGAAAAAGAGGAAACGAAAATGGGAAAGATAAATTGGAAAGGCGGCGCGCTGACAGCGCCGATCCCGCCGGTCATGGTGACTTGTTCGGACGGAACGGTCGACAATGTTTTCACCGTCGCGTGGACGGGCATTTTGAACACAAAACCGCCGAAAACCTATATTTCGGTGCGTCCGTCGCGCTTTTCCTACGAAATCATCAAGAAAAGTGGCGTTTTCGCGATCAATCTCACCACCGAAGAGATGGTTCGCGCCGCCGATTTCTGCGGCGTACGCAGCGGAAAAACGCTCGATAAATTTGCCGCGTGCGGTCTTACCAAAGAAAAAGCGTACGAGATCGACTGTCCGCTTCTTTCCGAAAGCCCTTTGTCGCTTGAATGTCGCGTGACGCAGATCATTCCGCTCGGAACGCACGATATGTTTATCGCCGACATTCTTTCGGTGGACGTCAACGAAAATTTGATCGACCGCGCGGGGCGTTTGCAACTGGACAAAGCGCATCTGGCGGCATACGCTCACGGCGAATATTTCGCGCTCGGACGAAAGCTCGGCTCGTTCGGCTATTCGGTGCAAAAAAAGAAACATACCCGACAGTCGACGCCGAAAGGCGGAACGCGGGCGAAAGGCGGGGCGGCACCGAATCGGGACGGAAAACCGAAAAAGTCGGATTATTTCGAAACGAAAAACAAAACCGAAAAGAAAGCGAAAGAAAATCGAAAATCGGATAAACTTCGATAAAATGGATGAAAAAACCGTATCAAAAACGGTTTTTTTCAACGGAAACGCCAAAATCGTCTTGACAAAAAAACGATTTCGGTATATGATATAGTATGATGTATTCCGATAAGATGGCGGGAAAGTCTTTTGCCGTAAAATGCGGGCAAAAATGCTTCCTTGGTCGGCGGGAACCCCCGCGATCGGATAACCCAAAAAACGAGAAAGAGAACGAGAAAGGAATGAGGGCATGAGAAAATTTCACAGCATGCTGGCGACGGTTCTTGCCGTTGTCATGATTCTCACAACTCTGCCGTTTACGGCAACGGCGGCGATCGATTCGGAATCGACGTCGGGCTTTGTCGATTTCCCGATGGGCTGGTCGTATGACGCCATGACCGTTGCGGTTGAAAACGGCTTGCTTACCGGTTACGGCGACGGAACGATCCGTCCGCAAGGTTATCTGACCCGTGCGGAAATGGCGGCGATCATCAATCGCGCGTTCGGAGCCGAAATCATGGCGAACATCGACGGAAAATTCACCGACGTTACGCCCGATGACTGGTTTTACAACGATATCGCGAAAGCCGTCAATATGCAGACCTTTGCCGGCGACGATACGGGCAATATGCGCCCGAACGAACCGATCACCCGTCAGGACGCGGTGGTCGTTTTGGCGCGCGCTTTGGTTATGAGTTCGCGCGTGACCGATACGTTGTCGCATTTTGCCGACGGAAACGAAATCGACGGCTATGCGCAGTCGCTCGTTTGCTCGTTTATCGACCGCAGCTATCTCAACGGCTATGAGGACAAGACTTTGCGCGGCAAGAATCATATCACGCGTGAGGAATTCGCGCAGATCATGAACAATGTTTTTGCCGATTATCTTCATACGAACGGCGACGTTACGGTTCCCGAAAGTCGCGGCGAAGTGGTGCTGACCGGTCGATACGTCGAGGACGGCGATACGGTTCGTTTCCATGACGCGGTGATCCACGGCGACCTTGTTATCGGCGACGGCTTGGGCACTGCCGATATCCTCATCGAAAACGTGACGATCGAAGGTCGTATCGTACTTCGCGGCGGCGAAGGCACCGTTACCATGAAAAACGTGTCGGTCAGCGATTTTATCGTTACCAACGACGTGAACGGAACGGTTCACTTTATGCATTACAGCAACGAACCCCTCTTTACCAATGCGGTATATAACACCCCCGCCACTTTTCTCGATCGCGAGATCGACGGCGGCAGTGCGTCGGGTAAAGGTTTGCTGGACAATCACGATACCAACCGTGTCGGCAACAACGACGCCAAGACCGGTACGCAGACTCCCGACAAGAAGCCCTCTGCCATTACACCGAGCGGAAACGGCGGTTCGCCCTCCGGTCCTTCGGTTACCTATTATACCGTAAGCTACTATAAGAACGAAGCCGACACGACCGCTCTCTCGTCGGTCAGCGTCGCAAGCGGCAGCACCGTTACGTCGCTTCCCTCGGCTCCGACAAATGACGGCTACGATTTCGATGGCTGGTTCTATAAAGTCGGTGCGACCGAAACAGCGTTCACAACAAGCGTAACGATCACCGCCAATCTCAGAGTTTACGCGAAATGGTCGCATACCGTGAAATTTGTTTCGGATGATACGGTATATGGGGAGTACTCCGGAATTGCGCACAACGCAACTCTCGGATCGACCTTCCCCTCCGACCCGACAAAGAGCGATTATGAGTTTGCAGGTTGGTTTATCGACGGTACGACTACCGAATTTAAGTCGGACACGCCCGTTATCGCCAACATTACCGTTAAGGCGAAATGGTTGAAGCTCCATACGGTTTCATTTGTGGCAAAAGGCACGACGATCAACACGTATCAAGTTGCCGACGGCAAATCGTTCTCGGATTATGGTTATACAGTTCCGACCGAGCCTGCCGCAGACACGGGATATTATTTTGCCGGTTGGTTTATAAACGGTACGATTGCTTTTGGAGACGGTTCTTCCTTGATTACAGCCGATACGACCGTTACGGCTGTATACAGACAGAGTGATTATACGCTTACTTTCAAAAACGGCGATACGGTAATCGGTACGAGATCGTTTGTATACGGTACATTTACCGATTTCCCCGACGTTTCGACCGAAGTACCGCCCGCTTCGATGAGCGGTTATGTAAACGGCGGTTGGTATTATTTGAATGAAGCGGGTACGAAGATTCTCGTGGATGCAACGGCGGGCGTTCTCGTTACCGGCAACATGACTTTCTATATCAACTGGTATGACCCGAATACGTACCATGACGTAATATTTAAGGTGGACGGCGATCAGTACGGCGAATCTTACTCGATTCGCGACGGTCATTCGTTTGTCAGCGCAGGCAAAACCTTCCCCTCCGATCCAACCGACCCGACAGGCGCTCGTCGCTTCGCTTATTGGAAAGACGAAAGCGGCAGCAAGTTTGACCAAAACATTCTCGTGACGGCACCCAAGACGCTTACGGCGGTTTGGGAATCGCGCGTTACGGTTCGATTCTATAAGAGCACGACTGAATGGAGCGAGGGTGACGGGACTCCGTCTCACAGTGCAAACGTCTTTGAAAACGACAAGGTTGCACAGACCTATTTCGATGCGGCAAACGGAGATGTTTCCCCCGCAACGGGCTATGTTGCCAACGGCACGACAATCGTGACAAACCCCGCGTACGACAAGAACGTGACGCATACGGTAAACGGCGAGTGGTATTACAAACACCCCACGACCGACACATGGACGAAATTTACCGCCGACACGAAAGTGACTGCGGATATTACCAAAACGATCGACGGTGCGGATGTTTTGGATCTGGTATATCGTAAGCAATATTGGAATCTCACCGTGAATGCGCCGATCCTCAACTCTCATGCTGCCGCAACACTGACAGCTCCCTACAACGGCGACACTTTGGCGTATGAGACGGTGCTCGACCTGCTGTACAGCGGAAAAACGACGGTTCCGCTTGCCTTGCAACCGACGATAAACGAGCTTTACGGCAAAGAAATCGTTGCGTTCGGCACGAACTATACGCCCATCGGCAACGAAAGTGGCGCAGAGGGTAAGATCAACGACTTTGAATACAACTACCGCTTGATCAATCTCTTGGGTGAAGACACCATTCGCGGCTATACCGAAACGGCGATCCGCAGCATGGTTCTCGACTCCGCAAACGACGATATGCTCAAAGCGGCGATCGGTTCGCTTATCAACGACCTTGCCGACGACGCTTCACCCAATCACGCAACCGTTTATAACTTTGTTCTCGATTACTTCAAAACGACCGAGGGCAAGAACGCTCTTTCCGGCTTGTTGAACGAAAACGAGAACAAGGATATGTGGATCGATTACCTCCTCGGTGACGACGGAAAAGAAGTCTTGAAAAAGCTCCTCAACGACGGCAAGGACGAATGGTTGAACTACATTTTCGCCGATACCGATACAAGTAAAGCGCTTCTCAAAGACCTTTTGAATGCCGGTAAGACCGAATGGGTAAATTACATTCTCGGCGATACCGACGAAAGCAAAGCACTTCTCAAAGACCTTTTGAATAACGGCAAGACCGAATGGCTGGACTACATCTTCTCTGCCGACGGCGCAACGGCTCTCGAATTGCTTCTCAAGAACGGCAAGACCGACTGGCTGACTTACATCTTCTCTACCGAAGGAACAGCGACCCTCGAAACGATCTTGAAGAACGGCAAGACCGATTGGATCAACTACCTCTTTGATACGGCCGACGGCAAGAACGCGTTGGTTATCTGCTTGTCGAACAATACCGAACTTTGGTTGGATTATCTGTTTACCGATGGTGACGGTAAGGACGCATTGGTCGCTTACTTGAAGTCCAATACCGACCTTTGGATCAACTATTTGTTCACGACAGATGGCGGAAAAACGCAGCTCAAGACCTATTTGACCGCCGACGACAATATCGACATTTGGCTGGATTATCTGCTCGGTGACGAGAACGGTAAAACGTTCTTAAAGAATTATCTGTCATCCGATACAAACGCTACGGTATGGAATAGCTGCGTTGACGCTTTGAACGATGACTTCCTGATAGCTTACTTCAATGCCGACAAAACAACGTACATCAAGCAATTGTTGAACGATAGTACGGGCAGAATCAGCATTGCGACGATTATCAGCAATGATAAAGATAATTGGGCTACGTATTTGATTACTACCGAAGAAGGAAAGAAGATACTTGCCGCGGCATCCGGAACTATAGAATACGACAGCGTTGATAAAATAAATGCCTTAATTAGTACGCACGGTACTGATACTATGGTAGCTGCATTGAAGTCCGAATTTGATATTGCTGTTATCAATGGAATTAACACTTGGAACACAAGTAAAACCGATGAAACCGAATTGTTGGCGCAAAAGATTGCAGAAGCCGACACGTCGTCTTTGAATGATTTGATCAAATCCAACGTTAAGGATTACCTCAAAGGCTTGACCGCCGACCAAAAGAAGGCACAGATCGACTCCATTCTCGCTGACACCACCGCAAAGGGACAGCTGAAAACGGTTGTTAAGAACAATCGCGGTTCGTTTGTCGACAGCCTCATTGCCGATTCCACTGCGCAAACCTATATCAAAGAACAAATCAAAAACAACGAAACCCTTATTCGATACGCAATCGACAATAATCAATCCGCGATTAGAACTAAGGTTGTGGAAAATAAGACAACCGTACTGAACCATCTTTTGACCGACGGAAGCGGTACCAAAGCATGGCTGAAGTCTGAGGTTAGTTCCGATTGGGACACTATTGTTGCGGCAATCTTGGCAAACGATTTCGTAAAGACAACGATCCGCACCGAGCTTACGGACGATGCAAGATGGAATACGGCTGTTTCGCTCATCGTAACTGCCGTAAACACCGACGGGTCGACTCTTAAAACGCAAATTCGCTACCATTTGGGAACCGAAGCGATGTGGAATGCGGCTGTTTCGGCGATTCTCGGAAGCACGGAGCTCAAGAACGTGATCCGCAACGAGCTTACGAGCACAACTTCCGATATGTGGAACAAAGTTGTTTCGTTACTTGTCGAAAATGCTTCTCTCAAGACGCTTATCAAAAATGCGCTTGCCGACACGAGCACGACCAACACTAAGTGGAACACCGCCGTTTCGACGATCGTGGACAGCGCGTCGGATTCGGCACTGAAAACCAAAATCAAAACCGAACTGAAAAACAATACTTCCGTTTGGGTAGCAAAACTTCTTGCCACCGACGCGAACATTGCCACCATGTTGGATCTTGTTTGCGACAAGCTCAGCGATACCGCCTTTAAGAACGATCTTATCGGCAAGCTTGCGGTAAGCATTCGTGTTTCGGCTTCCGATGACGCGTTTGTCGTAAAGATCGTCGAGATCGCGTCCGAAGTATACAAGACGCAGATCGACGAATTTATCGACAGCCTTAAGAACGATGACAAATTTGTCATCAACAACGGCAACAAGTTTATCATCTTGGCGCTGTACAACAAACTGCACGGCGGCACGAGCTTCGAAGAAATCAAGAGCAAACTTCCGTCGGCGGCACTGACCGTTCTCGACGAAGCAGTTCTCGAAGAAATTTATAACGAAACGCTTGTCGCCTATACGGCGCAGGTGGATGCCGTTTACGACGAAGTGATCACAAACAGCACATCCTACGGCGGCGGAAACAAATACGTTGACACTTGCTGTCTTGTTACGGTTGACCTTGTGGAAGATGTACTTCGTCCCGAATATAATCGTGCGTTCGGTATAGTTGACGGTGTTCATAACGAATTGTATGAAAACAATCCGTATATCAAGCGAATTGAAAATCTCCTGACGATTGAAAATCTGCTCGAAAAGAAGGGCGAAGATTGGTATTTGCGTTCGGCGCAGTACTACTACGACTTGATCTATACGATCGCGGTTCTTTCGGTCGATGCAACCAATTATACGTTCGCATTGCCCGACGTGACCGAAGCACAGCTTGATGCGTATATCGACACTGCCGCGACTCGAATCGGCGGCTACCTCGACAAGATCATCGCGAAAGTCACTTTCCTCCAAAACGGCAAAGTGGATTCGTTGCGCAATCGCGGCGAACAGCTTGTACACGATTGGATGGATAAGAACAATTCGGAATTGTGGAATACGAAGTTCGAAAAATTCTTCGGTGACAAGGCTTCGGCTGCCTACACCAAGGCGAAAGACTTCCTTTGGGATAATTATAGCTTCGATGTGAACGCTACTTTGACGATCGATATCACGACCGCGCCGTCGATTACCGTTAAGGTCACCGACGGACCCAAAACGGTGGAAAAGTCGCTCGAACAATTGCTGGCAAACTACGCCGCCGGTCGTACCGATGTGACGGTTTCCGGAACGGTCATCACCGTAAAAGGCAAATCGTATGACGCAAGCGACATAGTGGAAAAACTCGTTGCACGCTTCGGTACGCACTTTACGATAAAGCTCGAAAAAGACGTGCCCGCGTACGGTGAAACGCTGGATTACCGATTGACCGTAAACGCAAAAGACTCCGACAATAAGTTGACCTTTACGCGCTCTCTCAAATGATCGGATGATCGAACCAATATAAAATCGGTGTGCTTGTGGGTAAACGTTGTTTTACCCACAACGCATATTCGGCGGCTTTTTCACGAAATGCGGTTTTGCAAAAGAATCGAAAAAAGCGCGGAACTTTTTTAAACCGTTTTCGTCAAAAGACCGTAAGGTTTTTTCAAAGAAAAAACGAAAAACGCTTGAAAAGACATGAAATACATGCGAAAAGAGGCTTGAATATGCAAAAAACTTCCCAAAAAATCGCCGTGGCCTTGCTTGCGGCGGCTATGACCGCATCGACGATCCCGACTTGTTTTGCCAATGAGGTGACAAGCGCTCCCATGCTGATTTCCCCCAATCCTGCGGCGTCGGTTGTGCTCGGCGAGATCTTTAGCGACGTGGCAAGCGGCTCCGAACTCGAAACGGCGGTTGCCAAACTGAAAGAACTCGGCGTTTTGCACGGCTATGAGGACGGATCGTTTCGCCCCGCGAATTCTTTGACCCGCGCCGAATTTTGCAAAATGGTCAATAAGCTGTTCGGTTATACCGAAAAAGCGACGGAATCGTTCCCCGATGTTGCGAACGATGTGTGGTATTACGACGATGTTCTCATCGCCAAAAAGCAAGGATACATTGCCGGTTTTGAGGACGGCACTTTCCGCGGCACCGAATATGTGACCCGTGAACAGGTTTGCGTGATTTTGAACCGCATTTTGGGACTGTATAAGCTTTACGATGTTGCGCCGAGTGATGCCGTATCCGATTGGGCGGCGGACAGCGTTACGATCGTCCTTTCGAACGGATTTATGACGCTGGAGGGCGAAAACGGTATTTTCCGCGCCAAGGAAAACATTACCCGCGAGGAATTTGCGCGTTTGTTCGTTTTGTTCGCCGACGCGGCAAAGAAAGACGATGACCAATCCAAGACCGATACCGACAAGAAAGATAACACTACGAACGGTACGGGCACCGGAACCGGAACAGGAACCGGCACAGGCACAGGCACAGGTACCGGCACCGGTACAGGCACAGGAACGGGAACGGGCACAGGCACCGGTACCGGGACCAAACCGACTCCGACGCCCACCCCCACGCCGACTCCGACGCCCACACCGGATGAACCGGACCCGGAACCCGATTTGACGGCGGATGACGCGGTTGTTGCGAAAATTCAAAAGCTTTTGAACGAATTGGAAGCCTATTCGAATACCTCCGGTTTTACCCACGCATTCACGA
>CAYNXA010000068.1:0-8654 GCA_964401015.1 uncultured Oscillospiraceae bacterium | reverse complement strand
TCGCCGTCGCACAGCAAGACCGCATGCGAACCGGGCATGCCTTTTACATGGAACCAATAATCGTTTTTGCCGCCGAGTACCGTCGTGACGTAATCGTTTTGCAAATTGTTTTTGCCGCACAAAACGCGATAACCGCCGTCGGTCGTAAATTCCATCGGCGCATAGGTCTTTTTCATTTTTTCGCGATTGTTTTTCTTGGATTTCGTGTTCGAGCGTGTCAGCGAATCCAGCTTTTTGCCGTAGCCGCCCGCCCGCAATTCTTCGCGAATTTCTTCCAGATCTTTTTCGCTTTGCGCTTTGGTAAGACTTTCGAATATCGTGTCGATATAAGCAAGCTCGTCCTGCGAAAGGACAAGCTGTTTTTGCAAATTTTCTTCGGCGGATTTCAGCTTATTGTATTTTTTATAATATTTCGCCGCGTTTTGCGAGGGGGTCAGATTGATCTCCAATTCGATTTCCCGCTCGGGCATGGCTTCGTCCTCATAGTCGATGACCGTGGCGCGTGTCATGCCTTTTCTCAGCAAATACATATTGGCGGTGATGAGATCGCCGCTTTTTTTGTAGGCTTCTTTTTCGGCACAGGCGGCAAGGTCGGCACGTTGCAATTCTTCTTTTTTGCGAATTCTTGCGGCGGCAGCCGACAAAAGTTTTAAGATATCCTGCGCCTTTTGACGAATCCGATCGCGCTTATCCCGCGCACCGTAGGCAAAATCCAACAGCTTACTCATGCTGTCGAAGCTCGTTTCGACGGCGTCCGCGCCGTATTGCAGAATTTTGCAAAACGAAAACTCCAACACTTCGCCGTCGCGCCCTTTGAGCAACGTCGGCGCAAACCCGCCCTTTTCGACGGGGACGTAAATCGACCGAAAATTCAAATACAGATTCGAAAGAAGTTCCCGCCGGGCAAGTTCGGCAAGCGATGCGTCGGTCTTTCCCGCCGTACGGAACGTAATTTCCCGCGCAATCAGCGGCGAAAGTCCGGCATAAAACGAAAGCAGATATTTGTCGCACGGATATTCCCCGCCGTTTTGCACCGAAAATTCTTCGATTCGTGACAAAAACGTTTCTTTCGAAAGCCCGATTGGCGAAATTCGTTTTTCGGGCAAAGGCAACGGCTCGTACGGAAAGCCGCAAAGAAGCTTGCGCTTTTCACTGCCGCCCAATTCGGAAAGGCGAAGCGCCGACAAGATCTTGTGATCGCAATCGCAAAAAACCAAATTGCTGTACCGCCCGGTCGTTTCGAAAATCAAATATTTTTCAGTGGGAAAGCCCAATTCGTTGTACGTATGAACGGCAATTTCGACGGCGCGCTCGAAGCCGAGCTGATATACGTCCGAAATGACGCCGCCCGACAGATGTTTGCGCAGAAGCATACAGAACATCGGCGCCGAAAGCGGATTTTCTTTTTCCAGCTCGGTCATGCAAAGACGTGCCGAGTTTGCCTTTGCGCTGAGCAAAAGCTTGCCGCTTGCTTTTCCGTTTTTCAGCGACAGCACGATCTCGTCACGTTCGGGCTGTTGGATCTTTTCGATTTTTGCGCCGACCGCCCGACTTTTCAGTTCGGCGACAACGGCGGCGGTAACACCTGCATCAAAGGGCATCTTTTTCCTCCGTAAAAAGCAATAAACGATTCAGAATAAAAAGCGCGGTCACAGCAAGCAAAACGGACTTTTTCCGTCGCAAACCGTTACCGAAAGATTCGGAAAAGCGCGCGTGAGTCGTTCGGCGATTTTTTCGACGATCGGTTTTTCGGTATGATAATGTCCCGCGTCGAGCACAAACAGACCGCGTTCGTTTGCCGTGATAAATGCATTGTGCGTAAGGTCGGCGGTCACAAACGCGTCGGCAACCGCCGCCGCTTGCGGAATTTCATCTTTGCCGCCTCCGCCCAATACCGCCGCATACACGATGGTGCAATCGCCGTCAGCCGTCGATGTGCGCATGATACCGCACCCCAACTTTTGCGAAACGTATGCGGCAAAGTCGTTTCGACTCATCGGGCACGAAAGTCGTCCGATGCGCCCCATGCCGTCACCGAACGGACGGATATCCGAAAGTTCCAATTTCTGCGCCAAAACGTCGTTCACGCCACCCTCGGCACGGTCAAGGCGCGTATGATACGAAAGCACCGAAATGCCGCCGGCAAACAAACGCGCCAGATAGTCGCTTTCGGCCCCTTCGATATGTTTGATTGCATGAAAAATAAAGGGGTGGTGGGTTATAATAAGGTCGGCGGCAATTCGCTCGGCTTCGTCGAGCACGCTTGCGTTGATCTCCAGCGCGCAAAGTACGCGGGTTATGCGAGCCGTCTTGTCGCGGCAAAGCATAATGCCGTCGTTGTCCCAAGGCTCGGAAAGAGTAGCGGGTGCCCATTCGCTCATAAAATCGTCGATATCGTGTAAGGTCGTCATCGGTTATTGCCCGCCTTTCGTAAATTCTTCCATTTCCATGAAAAGTGCCTCTTCGCGGCGATAAAGTTCGGAAAACTTTTCGCTCTCGTGCCCCTTGCGGTCGGCAATATTTTGCCGCAGGATCGTCTGTTTTTCTTCGAATATTCGACGGAACAGCGCATCGCTCCGCATAAGATTCGGCTTCCCGAAATAGCGCTCCAATTGGGTCGCGCTTCGCACTTTTCCGTCGTATACGGCAAGAATGATCGCATAGATCTTCCCGCCGTCCTCGCACAGACGCTCGTCGAGAATACGGTAGCCGTTTTCGAAAAGATAGTCGCGCAGAAGGTACGGGCGCGATTGCGGTTGCAGAACGAAACCGATCGATTCTTTTGCCCGCTCGGTGCGCGTAAAGGCGGCATCGCGCAAAATATTGCGTATCAATTCGCCGCCCATGCCCGCGATGATGATACGATCGCAGGGCGTGTTTTCCCGTCCCGAAAGACCGTCGGCTTGCAAAATTTCGATCTTGTTGCAAAATTCCTTCCCCGCCGCCGCGACGTTTGCTCGCGCTCGCTCGCATGGTCCTTTGTTTATGTCGGTGGCGGTAACAAACGAAAAGTCGTGCTTTTCGATCAAATAAAGCGCCAGTTTTGCGTGGTCGGTTCCCACGTCGATGGCATAGCGCGGCGGATTTTTCTCCCCTGACAAACGAACGGCGGCAAGATCTGCCACCGTTTCGAGTCGTTTGCCGATATGGGTCTTACTTTGCCGCAAGGTAGGCATTGATCTTAGCGATAAGTTCGTCGGCGTCGGCACCGTGAACCGCACACGCCTGCTCAACCGTTTCGCCGCGTGCCGAGGGGCAACCGAGGCAATGCATGCCGATCTCAAGGAAAAATTGCGAACAGTCTTTTTCGGCGTCGAGAATATCGCCGATGATGGTATCTCTGGTGATTTCCGTCATAATAAACGTCCTCCGATAAAAATTGAATGATAGTCTGTTACAATATATATTATACACGGCTTTTCCGCATTTTCAACACTTTTTTGCAAATTCATCGTTTTTTTACACCTTTTCCGAACAAACCCGCCGTTATGTGAAAACCAGCTGAAAATTTCCGATTTGCCCTTGACAAACCGACCGCACGGCGATATAATTAGCGTGTTAACAATCAGCGTGCTAACTTTTTGGCGCGCCGATTTGCATTTTTTCGGAAAGGAGTGAACGTCTTGAACGATTTGAAAAATTCGAAAGAAGAGCAACGCGGTATAACCGAATTGGTGCGCTATTTCATCGACACCGACCGTATGCACCGCACGCTGGTCGAAGAACGAATCGGCGCGCTCAAATTGCATCGCAGTCAACACGTCATGCTTCGGTGTATCGAAGCCTTCGAAACGCCGCCCACCCAGCGCGCGCTCGCCGATCGGCTCGGCATATCCGCCGCCACCGTGGCGGTTACCGTTAAAAAATTGGAATCGGAAGGCTATATCGTCCGTCGCGAAGCCGATAACGACAGCCGTGCCAATTGTCTGTCGCTGACCGAGAAGGGACACGATATCCTCATTCGGGCGCGCGACGCTTTCATGACGGTCGATGTCGGTATGTTCGCGGGCATGAGCCGCGAGGAACTGACGCGCTTTGCCGAATCGTTGCGGAAGATTCAAGACAATCTTGCCGCCATGGGCGCGCAAAAGCCTTGCCCGCGCGCGCCTTTGCCCGACAAGGACGAAAAGGCAAAATAATCCGACAAAGCGAACCGACAGCCCGCTTCGGTTTCCCGCTTTTTGCTCAAAAGCCTCAAAAACCGCAAAAACACCAAAACCTCAAAAAATCGACAGAAAGGAACCTGTTGCTTTGAAACGATGGCTTCATTACGTAAAACCTTATAAGCTGTATTTTATTCTGGGACCGCTTTGCATGATCGTCGAAGTGATCGGCGAAGTGCTCATGCCCATGTTTTTGGGCATGGTCATCAACGGCGCGGTCGACGGAACACTCACTCCTCAAAAATCTCTCGGAATCGCGGGACTTATGATCCTGACCGCTCTTGCCATGATGGCAGGCGGCATCGGCGGCTCTTATTTCGGCGCAAAAGCGTCGGTTTATTACGCAAACGACCTGCGTCGCGACGTCTATGCAAAAGTGCAAACCTTTTCGTTTGCCAACATTGACAAATTTTCGACCGGCTCGCTGGTCACCCGTCTTACCAACGACGTGACGCAAATTCAAAATTTCGTCAATATGCTGTTGCGCATGTGTTTGCGCTCGCCCGGTATGTTGATCGGCGCGTTGATCATGGCAATCTCGCTTCGTCCGAGCCTTTCGGTGGTATTCGCCGTGACCGTGCCTTTGATGATCCTTGCAATCGCTTTGGTCATTCGCACGGCATATCCGCGCTTTTCGAAGATGCAAGACAAAGTCGACGCGCTTAATGCGACGGTGCAGGAAAGCGTATCGAATGTTCGCGTGGTAAAATCGTTTGTACACGAAGAACATGAGATCAAAAAATTCGGAAAAGCCAACGCCGAATTGAAAGAAAGCGGACTTTCCGCCAACCGCGTCATGATCTTGAACGGTCCGATCATGACCATGATGATGAATATTACGATTGCCGCCGTTGTTTGGATTGGCGCACCGATGGTAATGGGCGGCGGCGAAAACGCTATGCCGGTCGGCGATCTTTCACAATTCGTCAGCTACGTCAATCAGATCTTGATGTCGTTGATGACCCTCACCATGATGTTTGTTATGTCCTCCCGCGCGATGGCAAGTGCCAAGCGTATCGGCGAGGTTTTGGACGAAAAGACCGATATTTCCGATGAAAACTGCGCCTGTCCCGACGCGATGGTGCAAAAGGGCGATGTCGAATTTCGCGACGTAACTTTCCGTTATTTCAAAAACAGCGAGGACAGCGTTCTCGAACGCATCAATTTGAAGATTGCGGCGGGCAGTACCGTCGGCATTATCGGTTCGACCGGTTGCGGAAAAACAACGCTTGTTTCGCTGATTCCGCGTCTTTACGATACCGACGCGGGCAGTGTTTTGGTTGACGGTGTCGATGTGCGCGATTACAATTTGCATAATCTGCGCGAGGGTGTCGGCATGGTTTTGCAAAAGAACGTATTGTTCTCGGGTACGATCGAGGACAACTTGCGTTGGGGCGATGAAAACGCCACCTACGAAGAAATGATTGCCGCCGCTTCCGGCGCGCAAGCCGACGGATTTATCCGTTCGTTCGGCGACGGCTACAAAACCGAGCTGGAGCAAGGCGGTGTCAACGTATCGGGCGGACAAAAACAGCGTCTTTGTATTGCCCGTGCCCTTTTGAAAAAGCCGAAGATTTTGATTCTGGATGATTCGACCAGCGCCGTCGATACGGCAACCGAAGCAAAAATTCGCGAGCAATTCAAAACGGGACTCAAAGATTCCACCAAGATTATCATTGCACAACGAATCACGTCGGTTATGGACGCCGATGAGATCGTCGTGATGAACGACGGCGTTATTACCGGTATCGGCACGCATAAACAATTGCTCAAAACCAACGAAGAATACCGCGAGATCTATCGTTCGCAAACCGAAAGCAGCGGCGCAGACGCGGCGGCAATCGCCGGAAAGGAGGCGTAAGGCATGGCAAGAACACTTTCCGAACTTCAAAAGCAATATAACACAGCGGCGCCCGACAAGCGCGGCGGCATGCCTATGGGACGTCCCGGCGGCCCGGGCGGTCCCGGACGCGGTATGGCAAAAGGAAAACCGAAAGATACGAAAAAAACCGTAAAACGCCTGTTTTCCTATGTCGGTCAATACAAAGCGCGCCTTGTCGCCGTTCTTTTCTGCATGCTTCTTTCGTCGGTGGCGGGACTTGTCGGTTCGTTTATGCTCGCGCCGATCATCAATAAGATCACCGTTTACGTCGCCCCCGAAACGGCGGATAAATTAAGCTTCATGGAAAAAATTTCCGACAGTATCATTTCGAAGTTTGCCGACGCGTGCGGCGGCGTTATCGACAATTTTGTCGACGGAAGTCGATTCGGCGGCATGATGATCTATATATTCGCCGCACTTGCCGTTTTGCTCGGCGTTTATGCGGTCGAAGTCGTGACCAACTATTTGCAAAGCCGCCTTATGATGGACATATCGCAAGGTGCGCTCGAAAACATTCGAAACGATTTGTTCGCCAAGCTTCAAAAACTTCCCGTGCGCTATTTCGATAACAACCCCACGGGTGAGATCATGAGCCGTTTCACCAACGACGTCGACAATATCGGCACCATGCTCGACAACTCGCTCGTTTCGGTTATTTCGGGTGTGGTGACCCTGTTGGGAACCTTGTTTTTCATGATCACCACCAACATATGGCTTACGCTTGTTACTGTCGTGTTCGTGCCGATCTTTGCCAAAGGCGGCGTTCTGATTGCTTCGCGCAGCCGCAAATATTATTCGGGTCAACAGGCGGCTCTCGGCGCGGTCAACGGCTATATTGAAGAAACGGTTACGGGACAAAAGGTCATCAAGGTATTTAACCACGAAGCCGATTCGGTTGCCGAATTCGAATGTTTGAACAACGATCTGCGCGAAAAACAGTTCAAGTCGCAATTCTACGGCGGCATTATGGGGCCGATCATGGGTAACACGTCGCAGATCAGCTACGGATTGACGGTCGGTATCGGCGGTGTTTTGATGTGCGTTGCCGGTATGATGCCGGGTGCTTTGACGGTATTTGCCCAATATTCGCGGAAATTTTCTTTCCCGATCAATAACATATCGCAACAAATGAGCACGATCTTTTCGGCATTGGCAGGTGCCGAACGTGTATTCGGTGTGATCGACAGCGAAGAAGAACCCGCCGATGCACCCGACGCGGAGCACTTTGAAGAAAAGCCGATGGAAGGGTATGTCGAACTGAAAAACGTAAGCTTCGGTTATGTACCCGAAAAAACCATCCTCAAGAATATTTCGCTGTACGCCAAACCCGGACAAAAGATCGCCTTTGTCGGTTCGACCGGTGCGGGCAAAACGACTATCACCAATTTGCTCAATCGCTTCTATGATATTGCCGAGGGCGAAATCACGATCGACGGCGTAAATATTCAGAACATCGAAATGCGCTATTTGCGCTCGCATATCGCCATGGTATTGCAAGATACGCACCTGTTCTCGGGAACTGTGCGCGAAAATATCCGTTACGGACGACTCGACGCTACCGACGAAGAGATCGAACAGGCGGCAAAAACCGCCGGTGCTCATTCGTTTATCATGCGTCTTGAAAACGGCTACGATACGCTCTTGCAAGGTGACGGTGCCAATCTCTCGCAAGGACAGCGTCAATTGCTCAACATCGCCCGAGCGGCACTCAGCAAAGCACCGATCTTGGTATTGGACGAAGCGACAAGCTCGGTCGATACCCGAACCGAACGGCATATCGAACATGGTATGGATCGCTTGATGAAGAACCGCACGACCTTTGTCATCGCCCATCGTCTTTCGACGGTACGCAACTCGGATGCGATCATGGTACTTGAAAAGGGCGAGATCATCGAACGCGGCAGTCACGAAGATCTGTTGGCACTCGGCGGTCGCTATTACGAATTGTATACCGGCAAAAAAGAATTGGACTGAAACGGCGGTGCGCAAGCACACCCGTTCGGAGCTTTCCCGTCGATTGCGGCGGGAAAGCTTTTTTGTTTTCGAAAATACGGCGCGGGCGTTGCTTTTTCGGCAAAAACGTGCTATACTGTAAAGACAATGTTGTAACAAAAGGACAAAAAGGAGTTTTCCGCATGACTGAACAAATCGATTTTCTTCGCCGTCGCACGTGGGCGGAAATTGACCTTTCGCGGGCGGAATACAATTTTCGTACCATTCGCGAACGTTTATCGTCCGACACAAAGTTGTGTTGTGTGGTGAAAGCGAATGCGTACGGTCATTCGGCAATCGAACTCGGCAAACTCTACGAGGCGTTGGGCGCCGATTTTTTGGCGGTTTCAAACGTCGAAGAAGCCTTGCAACTTCGTGTGGCGAAGATACGGCTTCCGATCTTGATTTTGGGCTATACCCCCGAAGAATGTGCGGGAATTTTGGCACGCGAAAACATTTCGCAATGCGTATTTTCCGAAGAATACGGCTTGCGTCTTGCCGAATGTGCGCGCCGTCAAGACGTCACCGTGAAAATTCATATCAAATTGGACACCGGCATGGGTCGAATCGGCTTTCGCCGCCGCGACGACGGCGATGACACGCTGTCGGAAATACGG
>CAYNXA010000067.1:0-8682 GCA_964401015.1 uncultured Oscillospiraceae bacterium | reverse complement strand
GTACGGGTGTCGGCGGCGGTACGCTCATCGGACTTTCCAAAAAATTATTCGGCATATCGCATGTCGATCATATCGTGGAATTGGCGCGGGACGGCAATGTGGACAATGTCGATCTGCGGGTCGGCGATATTACCAAAAAAGATATTTTGCCCGGCTTGCCCGGAAAACTGACGGCTGCCAATTTCGGTAACGTTTCGGATGTGGCGACCAACAGCGATATTGCCGTCGGTTTGTTTAATTTGATCTTCGAATCGATCGGTATGTTGGCTATTTTCGGTGCGCGTGCAAGGGGATTGAAAGACATCGTTCTGACCGGCAATTTGGCGGTCGTGCCGCAGGCGAAACAGACTTTTGACGTTTTGAACAGTATGTTCAATATGCGCTTTATCATGCCCGAAAACAAGCAATTTGCCACGGCGATCGGAGCGGCATTGGGACTGCTCGAACGGCGCGGAGCGGGATGCTGAATAAGGCAAAACGCAGAATTAAGAATTGAGAATCGGAAATTCGGAACGCGGGATATAAACGCCGATTGAAAACGGAACTTTGAAAAAAGGAGGAACCGACTATGTCGAAAACGAAAGAATACAAAACGGTTGCTCCGAAAGACGAGGAGCCGTCGGGCGCACAACCCGAACAAAACGCGCCCGAAACACGTTCCGTACAAGGCTCATCAACCGCCCCAAAACGGAAAAAATATACGATCACGGCGTCGGATACGGTATTCGGCGCGCCGTCGGGTCAAAAGGACGGGGCACAACAAAGCCTGTCGGGCGGGTCGAAAACGACAGGGGAAAATTCCGACGCGGCACCTCGCGCGATTCGTGTCCAACCGACCATTCGAACCAAACAGGCGGCGCGCATCCGACGGGAAACCGATACGCGCCATTATTATGCCGCCGACGGTTCGCGGCGGTTGTATTTACCGGTCGAAGCCGACCGATTGAAACGGCAAGCGGGCTTTTTGACGGCAGACGGTCGAAAATTGCGTCGCGCCAAACGATCGCTTGACTTAAAACCCGCCCCGCCGCCCATCGAAGCGCCGAAAACACCCTTGCGCCGACGGTTGCGCGGACTGTTTAACGAAGCGAAAGAGCTTCTTTCACGGCTGGATTACGTGACCATTCTTGCCGTCGCCGCTCTTTCGATCATCGGCATTTTGGCGGTACACAGCGCGACGCTTACCAAATCGACCGATCGATTCGATATTATGCAGATCGGCATGACGGTCGTCGGGTTTTGTCTTTTGGTGGGGCTTTCGTATCTCGATTACGACGGACTTATCAAAAATTATCGGCTGATTTTGATCGTCAATTGTGCCATGCTTTTGTTTACGGCGATCTTCGGCACGGGTGCCGACGGGGGCGGCGACACCAATCACAACTGGATCCGTATCGGCTCGATCGGTATTCAACCCGCCGAATTGGGCAAGATCCTTTATATTATCACGTTTGCCTCACATATCGAAGCGGTCAAGCATCGACTCAATCATATCAAAACCGTTTTCGGGCTTTTGTTGCATGCGGGATTGATATTGGGATTGGTCTTACTCGAAAAAGACGTCGGGCAAGTGACGGTATATGCGATGATTACCGTTTGTATGTTGTTCGGCGCACGCCTTTCGCTTTGGTATTTTGCCGCCCTTTTCGGTATGGCTTTGGCGGGGGCGCCGATCGTTTGGAATCTGTTGCAAGATTATCAGCGTGAGCGGATTTTGGTCGGGTTTCAACCGGAACTTGACCCCTTGTATCGCGGCTATCAAGTGATCAAAAGCAAGACCGCCATTGCCGCCGGCGGTGTTTTCGGGCAAGGGTATCGACAAGGACTGATTACGCAGACCGAGCTTCTGCCCGCCAAACAAACCGACATGATCTTCGCCGTTATCGGGGAAGAAGCGGGATTTATCGGGGCGATCGCCGTGATCTTGTTGTTTTGTATTTTGATCGCGCGCTTGCTGCGCAACGCGTATTTTGCCGACAAATTTTCGGGGCGCATGATCTGCGTCGGTGTTGCGGGTATGCTGCTTTATCAAGTGATCGAAAATATCGGTATGTGTTTGGGACTTTTGCCGGTTATCGGTATTACATTGCCTTTCGTCAGCTACGGCGGGTCGTCGGTGCTCGGCACCTATCTTGCCGTCGGGGTTGCCGTTTCGGTGTATGCCAAACAAGATCGGTTGTATTTTGACGGAAAGTTGCGCACCTAACGCACCTAACGGTGAGTATTCCCGCCCTACGGCGCGCACGGGATTTGCGGCGTCTTGAACTTTTACGAGCGGGCGGATACTATCCGCCCCTACAAAGTGAGGGTTTTCGTTGGCGCAGATTTGGGAATCCCTCCGTCGGAATGCCCGCCGCAAGGTGCTCCCTTTAGGCAAGGGAGGCGAGAATAGGTAGGCGCGCAAAAAATACGATGGCATGAAAGGAAATCGGAGGAACAAAAGCATGACAATGCGAATCGGACACGGATACGATGTACACCGTTTGGTCGAAGGACGGAAATTGATTCTCGGCGGCGCGGACATTCCGCACACATTGGGGTTGTTGGGACATTCGGATGCCGACGTTTTGACCCATGCGCTTGCCGACGCATTGCTCGGCGCTTTGGCATTGGGGGATATCGGTCGGCATTTCCCCGATTCCGATCCGAAATATGCGGGGATTTCCAGTCTTTTGCTGCTAAAAGAGGTTTGCGCACTTATGCGCGGTCGGGGGTATCGACTCGAAAATGCCGATTGTACGGTGATTGCGCAAGCGCCGAAATTGGCACCTTTTCTTCCCGAAATGATGAAGAATTTGTGTGATGTGCTCGGCTGTTCCGACGATTGCTTGAATATCAAGGCGACGACCGAAGAACATTTGGGCTTTACCGGACGCGGCGAGGGAATTGCCGCTCATGCCGTCGTTTTGTTGCGGTCGGAAGAATAAGCGAAAGGGACAACAAGGGTCGAAAGAACGAAGAACGAAGAATGAATCGAGGGGAAGCGAGAGCTTCCTCTTTTTTTGAGGAAAAGACAATAGGCAAAGGCGCAATGGAGTGTGGAGTGTGAAGAAGTGAAGAGGGAAGAGTGGAGTGTGGAATGTGAAGTGTGCAAAATGAGGGTGAAGATTTGGGGGCGCGGCTTCGCTCGTTTGTAGGGAACGACCTATGTGTCGTTCCGTGGGATTTACGGTGGTGCGGATTTTTACGAACGGGCAGATGATATCCGCCCCTACAAGATAAGGATTTGCGTGAGCGCAAATCCCGACAATCCCTCCGTCGCACTTCGTGCGCCACCTCCCTTTACACAAGGTAGGCGAGAAAGAGGGGCGGACTTTCCCGCAAATGCGGAAAAGTGTGTGGGAAAATGTGGGAAAGCATGCGGAACGGTTGCGGGGAAATGTGAAAAAGGGATGTAACGCGGAAATTCCCCACAACGATTCCGACAATTGCGGGAAATTTTTCCACACAAAAAATGCCGAATTCGGTGGGGTTGGAAATGTTTTTCGGGGAGTTTTCCGCAAATTCCCGCAGAGTTTCCCGCAAATGCGGAAAAAATCATCCAAAAAATCGTTGTGGGTTTCGCTTTTTCGGCATTGTGGGAAAGTCAAAAAAAGGCGCGCGGGGATTTTTCGAAAGCTGTCGAAACGGAAAGGACAAAATCACCAAAATTTCAGGGAAGAAGCGGAGTAATTTGTGTAGTATTTTCACGAAACAGAACAAATGTTCGATTTGGCGTTGACTTTTGAGGGGATTTGTGGTATAATATACGCAGAAAAGATCGCTACGCGAACTTTTGCGGCTGCGCCGCCGTGTGCTTCGCACACCTGCGTTATTGACGGCTTCGCAAAAATGCCATTGCAAGCAAGCATTTTTGCTCATGGTAAAATATACGCAGAAAATCTTGCTGCGCGAACTTTTGCGGCTTTCGCCGCCGTGCGCTTCGCACACCTGCCCTATTGACGGCTTCGCAAAAATGTCCTTGCGGCAGCTAAATGTACATCGCACGCCGGACAAGCGGATTTGCGGCGGCGCGGATCGGACAACGAAAAAAACAGAATCGACGGGGACGTCGGCACTGTTTATTTTTTCACCATAAAAAAGAACAAATGTTCTGCAAAGGAGGAAGAACACGTGGAAACAACAAGATACAGCGGGGTGTTTACCCCCGAAGAATTGATGCGCGAACGCGAATTCGAATACGAGGACGATCGGCAATACGACCGTTCCGACGAAACGCTTTGCGAATATTGCGGCAGAAAGATTCGTTACGGACAGGAACGGTTACTGGTCGAAACGACGAGCGATGTCATCCATCGTCGCTGTTGGAACGATTATGCCGAAGAAAACGTGGACGAGTTGTGTCGGGAATTGGAAATTTGAAAGGAAAAGTTTGCGGGAGCCGGATGAGGGGTGAATACGCGCTACCGCAAATTTCGAGCGCGCCGATAGGCGCGGGAACGCCCACCGCAGGTGCTCACCGTAGGTGCGCCGCAAGGCGCGGGCGGATACTATCCGCCCTACAAGGTAAGGGTTTGCGTTGGCATAAATTTGACAATCCCCCACCCGCTTCGCGGGAGCCCCCTTTACACAAGGGGCCGAAAAAGAGGGCGAGGTGTGTGGAAATTTATTCGGAGGTGAAAGAACACTTTGAATTATCGTACCAAGCGCGGGCAAGAATGTCTGCAAAGCAAGATCAAAGCGTATTTTGACGCCTGTGATGCGGCAAACCAAAACAATGCGAAAGCCGAAAAGCCGTATACGTTATCGGGACTGCTTTATTATTTGAACCTATCGGCAAGCGAGCTGTCCGAGCTGGAACAAATTCGCACATTACGACCGATCATCGGCACGGCGAAGCGCAAGATCGAAGCGTATATCGAAGAAAACGCTTTATGCGGCCGTTTGGCGTCGACGGCGGCGATCAACAGTTTGAAAGCCAATTTCGGTTGGAACGAAAAAGGCGGTGACGGCGCTCTTTCCGACGGCGCGGGCGGGTTTGAAGTTGTTTTGACCGACGAAGCCGAGGAGTTGGGACAATGACGAAAACAAAAAACGGTCGCAACCGAAAAAAACGAAGCACCAACAGTCGAGCCGCCGACGGGCGAGCGCTTGTTTTACGCGGCAAGCCGCAAGAGCGTCAAAAAGAATTTTTCGACGCGACCGAAAAATATGTCGCTTACGGCGGTGCGCGAGGAGGCGGGAAAAGCTGGGCATTGCGGCGCAAAACGATCCTTATGTGTCTGAAATATCCGCGCCTTTCGGTTTTGATCTTACGTCGCACCTATGCCGAACTGCGCGAAAATCACATTCGACCGTTACAAGCGGAGCTTACGGGATTTGTGCCTTTTTCGGAAACGCGAAAAACTTTTGAATTTCCCAACGGTTCGCGTATCCGTATGGGCTATTGCGACAGCGAAGCCGATGTCAATCAATACCAAGGACAGGAATTTGACATCATTGCTTTGGACGAGGCGACCCAATTGACCGAATATCAATTTCAAACCCTCAAAGGAGCACTTCGCGGCGCGAACAACTATCCGAAACGCATGTATATCACCTGTAATCCCGGCGGGGTCGGGCACGGTTGGGTCAAGCGCTTATTCATCGACCGCGAATATCACGAGGGGGAAAACCCCGACGATTATCGCTTTATTCCGGCGCGGGTCTACGACAACAAAGCCTTATTGCGTTATGACCCCGATTATCCCGAACGGCTGAAAAGCCTGCCCGCCGCTTTGCGCGACGCGTGGTTATACGGCAAATGGGACGTATTTGCGGGGCAATATTTCAACGAATTCGATCCGAATCTGCATATTTGCGAGCCGTTTTGCCCCGACGAAAGTATGGCGCGCTATTGTGCGATCGACTACGGATTGGATATGCTTGCCGCCGTTTTTGTCGCCCTTTCGTCCGACGGAAAAGCCTACGTATACGACGAGGTTTACGAAAGCGGACTGATCGTCAGCGAAGCGGCAAAGCGTATCGTACGCAAGGCGGCGGGGGTGAGTGTCTTTATCGCGCCGTGTGACCTGTGGAGCCGTCAAAAAGATTCGGGTAAAAGCATTGCCGAATTGTTTTCGGAAAACGGGGTGTACTTGACCAAGATCTTTCCCGATCGTGTACAAGGGTGGTTATGTTTGAAAGAATGGTTAAAACCGTATGAAAGCGGCGAATACGACCGAGCGCACGAAGTCGATGAAGCGGGCGTCGACGGGCAATTCGACCGAGGCGAAGCGAAAATGCCGAGCGGGGAAAAGCGTTTGGACTGCCGCTTGAAGATCGCGCGGAATTGCCGTAATTTGATTCGCTGTTTGCCGCTGTTGTTGCATGACGGCAAGATTGCGGGCGATGTGGCGACCAAACCGCATGAGATCACCCATGCGCCCGATGCATTGCGGTATTTTGCCGCCTATCGAAGCGCCGTTCCGACCAAAGAGCGCGGCGGGGAAAAGCGGGAAAAATTGATCGAGAAGCTGGGGAAAAGAAAATGAGAAATGAAAAGTGAAGAGGGAAGAATGAAGAATCGAAAGGAGACCATCATGAAAACGGCTGTTTTCGGAAACAAATTCAAACGGAGTATTCCGTTTCGCAATCGCAACGAAAAATACGATTATTCGAACGCCGAGGCGCGGGAAGAAACGGTTGCCGCACTTCTTGCCGATGCGGGCGCGAGCAAAAGTCCGATCACCGCGTATTGGAAAAAGATGCGCGCCTATTACGACGGCGATCATGAAATTCGCCGACACGGGGCACTCTTTACGGCGGAACAGGACATTCCGTGGGAAGCGGCTCAGTCGACCGACGGATTTATTCATGTGGAAAGTCAGATCGACACAAAAGTCCCCGATTTCGAATTTTCCGCCCGCGACCCGCAAGAATACGATTGCGCCAAACAGCGCGAACGGGTGGTACGCTATATTTGCGACGTAAACGCATTGGAACGCAAAAATGCCGTGAACGAGCGGCGCTTGAACATTTTGGGTACGGCGATCTACAAGGTTTGTTGGGACGCGGGGCAATTCGACGGACGTCGACGCGGTGAGATCGTCATCGACAATCCCAAGCCCGAACAGATCTTCCCCGACCCGTCGTCGGCAACGGTCGACGGTTGCGAATACATCGGCTACACCTATCGATTGCATCGTAAAAAAGCAAAGCGTTTGTTTGCCGACGAATTTGCCGCCAAGGGATTGGATTTCGACGAGATCCTTGCGCGAGCGAAAAGCAGCGCTTACTATGAATATACCGGCGAGGACCGAAACAAAACGGGACGAGGCGACGATACGGTTGCCGTGACCGAATGGTGGTTCCGTCAGCCGAACGACGGTGAAGAAATTATCAAAACCCAAATCGACGGCAAAACGATCGACATTTCCTATCGTTGGAAAGCGGGCGATATCGCGTTATGTCTTTTGGTGGAGGGGCGGGAATTGCGCTATATCCCGCGCTATTGGAAAAACACGGCGTGTTCGACCTATCCGTTCGTTATTTATACGAAGATTCCGAAAGAGGACAGCGTTTGGGGCAAAAGCGAATTGGAAACCATATTGCCGCTGATCGACGCGTCCGATCGTGAATTGGCGTTTGCTCAGCTCAATTCGGCTTTTTCGTCAAACGATATTATTGTTGCCGAAGAAAACGCGCTTGCCGACGACGGCGAATTGGACAATTCGCCCGGCGCTATTTGGAAATTACGTCCCGGCATGATGGGCAAGATCCAACGTTTGGGCAATTCGGCGTATTCCGAAACCAATTTATACAACAATTCGACCTATTGGCGCGGAATCATTCAAGAAACGACGGGAAATTTCGACATCAGTCAAGGTTCCGAACCGACGCGCGTCACGACGGCAAGCGGAATTGCGCTTTTGAACGAACGCAGTCAAAACCGTATGCAAATGAAAAAAGTCATCAAAGCCGAGGGCTTTCGACGTTTATACGAATTGTGCGACCGTACGGCGCTCGAATATTACGACGATGACCGTGTGGCTGCCATCGGAGCAAGCGACGGCGACCGCGTGATCTTTCGTTTCGAAGATATGGCAAGTTATCCGAAAGGTGCCGACAGCGCCTATTTGCCGCAAGTGGATGTACGGATCCATATCGGCGAGGGGGTCGCTCATTCGAAAGCCTTTACGATACAGGCGGTCAGTGAGCTTATGCGCATTTCGATTCGCGAGGACAACTACAAATTGGTCGAAAGTTACATCGAATTGATCGATCTGCCCATGCGACAGGAAATTTGCGATATTTTGGAAAAGATGTACGGAGAAAGGGAAGAAGAGAGTGAAGGAGTGAAGGAGTGAAGAAGTGAAAAGGGAGGAACACAGCATGAATGTCGAACGACCGATGCGTGAAGAAGCGGAGTTGCCGCGTTATTCGCGGGAAGAACTGGAGCTTTTGATCGAAAAGCGTCTTATGCGCGAACGAAAAAACAACGAACAATTACAAGCCGTGCGGGAGCTGTTGGCACATTTACGCAAAAATCCCGCCTTTCATTCGCTTTCCAACGCCGAAATCGTCGCGCGTTTATTCGAAGCCGCCGCGGCGATCGAAGTGTCGAAAGATACAGCCCTACCCGACCGAGCCGACGGTCGGAGCGGTGCCCACGCGCAAAGCGCGGAAAACGTTCGGGACGCTTTCTCGGACGGCAACGAAACAATACCGCAAGAGGGACACGAAATATCTGCGGTTCCCGCA
>CAYNXA010000066.1:0-8730 GCA_964401015.1 uncultured Oscillospiraceae bacterium | reverse complement strand
AGACACGGCCCTTTCACGGCTGTAACATGGGTTCGATTCCCGTACGGGTCACCACGGATAAGCGTCTGCGAAAGCAGACGCTTTTTTCTTTTGTTTGAAAACGACATCCTGTCGGCGACGGCGTAAAACCTTGCCGACTTTACGCAAAAACGCCTTGCGAAAACGGAAAGGGAAAAGGGAAAATGACTCTTTCACAACTTGCAAAACTTGCCAATGTTTCGGTATCGACGGCTTCCAAAGCGTTTTCGGGAAGTCGCGAAGTAAACGACCAAACGAGAGAGGCGATTTTTTCGATTGCCCGCGCCAACGCTTGTTTCAAAAAATTCTTCAATGCCAAATATCCGAAGTTCGTGGTGGCATTGATCTGCCCCGAAGTTCACAGCCGCCATTATGCCGAGATCTGCTTTGCGATACAGCGGGCGTTACACGCGAAAAATTGCGAGATTTGCGTTTCGACCACCGATTTTTCCGAGCGGACGGTTATCGAATTGATCGGCTATTACGAAAAATATTCGTCGGTCGATGCGATCGTGTTGATCGATTCGCCGTTCGAGCGGGACTTTTCTCACGAAATTCCGATCGTAAGCTTCGGGAAAAAGTGTAACGCGGCAAATCTTTCGATCGTAACGAACTGCGAACGTGCAGTCGGCGATGCGCTTGCGCATTTGTTGCACTGCGGTGCGAAAACGATCGGTTTTATCGGCGAACGCTTGACCGAACCGAAAAAGAGAGTGTTCGAACAAAAATTACGGGAGCTGACGGGCACAGATCCGTCGGACGATCGCTTCGTGTACGTTTCCGAACGGCGTTTTCAAGAGGGCGGCATCGAGGGCGCAAAAGCTTTGTACGAATCGGGAAATCTGCCCGACGCCCTATTGTGCGCGTATGACGACATGGCGTTCGGTGCGATCCGCTTTTTGACCGATGTCGGTATTTCGGTTCCGCGCGACCTTTTGGTAATCGGCATGGATGATACGCCGAATGCGAATTTTTTCTGCCCGCGGCTGTCATCGATCGGGTATGATACAAATCGAATCGCCGAAGAAGTTGTCGAGGGTATCTTCGCTCTGCTTGCCGGTGAGCCGATCGAAAAAAGTCGGGACGCCGCCGTGCATTTTTCTTGTCGCGAATCGTCGATACCGATCGACTGAAAAGAAAATGAACCTCACAAAAATCAAAAACAGTAAGAAAGGACACCCGAACATGTGTGAAAACGGCAATGCGAATATAAAGGCGGTAAAGCTCGTTGCAATGGATTTGGACGGCACACTCACCCAACACAAAACCAAACTCACCGACGCCAACCGACAAGCCCTTGCGGCACTGTCGCAAAAATATAAGCTCCTTATGGTCGGCGCCGGACAAGTTATGCGCATTTACGAGCAAATGGAACGATTTCCGCTGGATATCATCGGAAATTACGGCTTGCAATACGGTGAATACGTCGACGGAACCATGCAGATCCGCCGCGATCTTGTTTTGCCTTGCGATCGCAAAACCGTTACGGAAAAAATTGCCTTTTTGCGCCGAAAACACGGATTCGAAGCCTTTCGAGGCGAAAGCGTTGAATTTCATCCGTCGGGTTGTGTGACTTTTCCGATTCTCGGCACGAAAGCGTTGCAAGAGGACAAATTGCGCTTCGACCCCGATCGCGCCAAACGTCGTAAGATCTACACCGAAGTGTGCGACTTGTTCTCGGACTATTGTGTGTTTGTCGGCGGTTCATCCGGTTTTGATATGGCGCCGAAACCGTACGATAAGTATTATGCGTTGGATCGCTATTGTGCCGAACACAAAATCGCCCACGAAGAGGTTGTCTATATCGGCGACGATTACGGCATGGGCGGAAACGACGAATCGGTCTATCGTTCCGACTTTCCGTATCGGACGATCGACGATTATACGACTTTTCCGCAAGTGATATCGCCGCTTCTTTGAAGGTGCGTAGGCGAAAAAACGGCGAAATATTTTTCCGTACTGCTTGACACAAGACCCGATACCGATTATAATGGTGTGAGAAAACGGCGGTATAAACAAAAACGAAATCGAAAACCGCTATGTATAAATAGAAAAAGAGCGGGCAACGGCAACGAAATTCACCGCGCTCCGTTCTTTTTTGATACGGTTTTCTGACGGAGGATGTGTCATGAAGTATAAAAACGAGTATACCAAAGAAATTTCGTTCCCTCTCGGTGGTATCGGCAGCGGCAGTATCGGACTTTCCGGAAACGGACGACTGGTCGATTGGGAAATATTCAATCGCGCCGCCAAAGGAAGCGTAAACGGCTATTCGCATTTTGCCGTGAAAGCGGTCAAGGACGGAAAAACAATTACCAAAATCTTAAACGGCGATACTTTGGACGGTTATAACGGGCGCTACGGCGCAAGCGGCGGGTGTGCGGGCTACGGCTACGGACTTGCCACGCAGAGCATGAGCGGTTTTCCGCATTTTCACGATGTGGAATTTGACGGACGTTTTCCCACCGCGCGAATCAAATTTTCCGACGAGGATTTTCCCGCAACCGTACGAATGACGGCGTTCAATCCGTTTATACCGAACGATGTCGACAATTCGAGTATTCCCGCCGCCTTTTTTGAGATTGAAATCGAAAACACCGCGTCTTACCCGATCGACTATCAAATTGCGCTGACGGTTGCCAATCCGTTTTCGGTGTCGCAAAACAGCGCACAGCACGACGGCGGGTTCCGAATGCTTCATTTGAAAAACGCGGGCGACGAGCCGAACAGCTCCCGCTACGGTGATTTGACGGTTGCCACCGATGCGGAAAACGCGACCGTACAAGCGTATTGGTATCGCGGAAATTGGCAGGACGGAATCGTTACGTATTGGAACGATTTTAACCGTGCTTCGTCCATGCCCGAACGAAATTACGGTGAAAACGGCTCATATGACCATGGTACCTTGGTTGCCGCTTTGTCTGTCGGCGCGAAAAACACGAAAAAAGCACGTTTCGTTATCGCCTGGAATGTGCCGAACTGTGTCAACGATTGGTCGGTTCCCGACGGCGAGAGTGCCGAAAATTTAACTTGGAAGAATTATTACGCCACGTTGTTCGAAGATTCGCTTGCTTCGGCGCGTTTTGCTCTTGCCGAATGGGACTCTTTGTATGAACGAACGACGCGCTTTGAACGCTTGCTTCACGATTCCACCTTGCCACCCGAGGTGATCGACGCCGCATCGGCGAATCTTTCGGTGCTGAGGTCACCGACGGTTTTGCGACTTTCGGACGGAACTTTCTATGGCTGGGAAGGTGTCGGCGAAAAATGGGGCTCTTGTGAGGGAACATGCCAGCACGTTTGGAATTATGCCTACGCACTCTGCTTTTTGTTTCCCGAAGCGGAACGTTCGATTCGCGATGCGGAATTTCGCTATTCGACCGATGAGAACGGCAGAATGGGATTTCGCTTGATGTTGCCGCTCGGACGGAAAATGACCGATTTTCGCGCTTGTCTGGACGGTCAAATGGGTGCCGTTATCAAGTGTTATCGCGAATGGAAACTGTCGGGGGATACCGCATGGTTGTCGTCGCATTGGAACGATATCAAAAAGTACTTGCCTACGCATGGAGCGATAATAATCCCGACCGATGGGACGCCGACCGCGACGGCGTTTTGGAAGGACGTCAGCACCATACGCTCGATATGGAACTTTTCGGACCGTCCTCGTGGTTGGAGGGTATGTACTTGGCGGCGCTGAAAGCGGCAATCGAAATGGCGCGCTTTTTGGAAGATACGGACGCGGCGAACGAATATGCCGAACTGTATGAAAAGGGCAGAAAATGGATGGCACAGCATCTTTTCAACGGCGAATATTTCGTTCAAAAAATCGATCTTGCCGATAAAAGAATTGTCGACGCTTTCGGCGCCGAGAGCTATTGGAACGACGAGGCGGGACAGATCAAATACCAGATAGCAAACGGTTCGGCAATCGACCAACTGCTTGCCCAATGGCACGCCGACCTTATCGGTATGGGCGATATTTTCGATGAAAAACAGGTGGAAAGTGCTCTTTGCTCCATGATGCGCAACAATTTCAAAGAGAGTATGCGCGATTTCGCCAATCCGTGGCGAATCTTTTCGCTGAACGACGAAGCGGGCACCGTGATTTGCGATTATCCCGACGAAACCGAAAAACCGAAGATACCGATTCCGTATTGCGAGGAAACTATGACCGGCTTCGAATACGCGTTTGCGGGACTCTTGTGCTCCCGCGGGAAAGTCGAGGACGGTTTGCGTGTGGTTCGTGCGATACGTGACCGATACGACGGTAAGAAGCGCAATCCGTGGAATGAGATCGAATGCGGAAGCAATTACGCTCGCTCTATGGCAAGCTATGCGCTGATACCGATCTTGTCGGGCTTTACGTTTGATCTGCCGCACGGCTCGGTTGGTTTTGCTCCCTATCAAACCGAAAACTTTGCTTGCGTTTGGAGCGTGTCGGGTGCATGGGGTGGATTTGAAATGCATAAAACAAACGCGCGGTTTTATCTCGAAGAGGGAAAAATTCGCCTTTCTTCGTTCGGCATAGGCGGTTTTGCGGGACGTAAACCGAAAAAAGTGACGATCGACGGCGAAGAAATCTCGTTTACCTACGAGAACGGCAAAGTCGGGTTCGATCGCCGTGACGTGTGCCGCGAGCTTGTTATCGAAGCGTAAGGCATTTTGCCTTTTCTTCCGTTCGGCTTACCGATTGCCGAGCGCGCGTTGCGGACATAACTTGCTTTTTGCCCGAACGACCGCGCCGACGTGTGCCTTGAAAAAAGATACAAGCGAAAACCGACATAAAAAAAGACTTCGTCGACGGACGGAGTCTTTTTGCTTTTACATATGGAAAACACGCGACGCGGGGCTTACAGCGAAAACAACGCCGAAATGCCGTAGGAGCCGACCAACATGATGATACCCGCGCACAAAACGCCGCCGACGATAGACGGCAGAGCGTAGCGAAAACGCATATTGAACAGCGAAGCGATCATCGCGCCTGTCCAAGCGCCCGTGCCGGGTAGGGGGATTGCCACGAACAAAAACAATCCGAGTGCCGCATTTTTCATTACCGAATCGGCTTTTTTTGAAACGCGTGCTTCGATTTTTTTCATTATGCCGGCAAGCAGTCGGGTCTTTTTGAGCCATGCGAAAAGCGGACGCGTCAAAAGAATCAAAAACGGAACCGGAAGACAATTTCCGATGACGGAAATAATATACACTTCCCATAAGCCCATATTCATCGCCACGCCGAGCGGAATAGCACCGCGCAGCTCAACGATCGGGAACATGGAAACGATGAGCAACTTCAGTTCATTGGGCACGGCACCCAGTAGGTTCAGTAATGTGTCGATCATAAAGTTCTCCCGAAACTTTCAAAATGAAAAAGATAACAAGGATGAAAACAAAGCGAAGAAAGTAGTTCGATAGCGGTACGCGCAACGCGAAGCTTCGCGGCATACGGCGCACGGCGGGGACGTGTGAAATCGAGAATTCGAAACAAGAAAGTTCGAATGTTACGTTTTCTTCCCATCCGTATGAAACAACCGGGTACAGTATACGAAAAAATGAGCGGAACGTCAAGCAAAAAAACGGTTAAAAAACGGTAAAATTCGGGTTAAATCTTGTACGGGTTCGGCGCGTTTCAAAAAACGCAAGGTAAAAAGTGCACGCGGCGCACGTTAGTTTTTCAAACTGTGGATCGGCGCGGGTATCCGACCGCCGCGGTGAATGAACTTTTTGCACGAATAGCGGTTGATGGGAATGATCGGCGCATAGCCCAAAAGCCCGCCGAATTCAATGGTGTCACCGACGGCTTTGCCGTAAGCGGGAATCAAGCGAACGGCTGTCGTTTTGCTGTTGATCATACCGATCGCCGCTTCGTCGGCAATGATACCCGAAATCGTTTCGGCACTCGTGTCGCCGGGAATGGCGATCATGTCAAGCCCCACCGAGCAAACACAAGTCATCGCTTCCAGCTTTTCGATCGTAAGCGAACCGCGCGTTACCGCATCGATCATGCCCTGATCTTCCGAAACGGGAATAAAAGCACCCGAAAGACCGCCGACGTGCGACGATGCCATCGAACCGCCTTTCTTTACCGCATCGTTGAGCATGGCAAGTGCCGCTGTCGTGCCGGGAGCGCCACAGCTTTCCAATCCCATCGCTTCCAAAATATGCGCAACCGAGTCGCCGACAGCGGGCGTCGGCGCCAGCGAAAGGTCGACGATGCCGAACGGAACGCCGAGCCGCTTGGAAGCCTCTCCCGCAACCAATTGTCCCATGCGCGTAACCTTAAATGCGGTTTTCTTGATGACATCGGCAAGCTTCGAAAAGTCACAGTCGCCCGCGCGTTCCAACGCACTGCGGACAACGCCCGGACCCGACACACCGACGTTGATGACCGTTTCGGGCTCGCCGACTCCATGGAACGCGCCCGCCATAAAAGGGTTGTCCTCCGGAACGTTGGCAAAGACCACGAATTTCGCACAACCGATCGAATCTTGCTCGGCGGTGCGGCGGGCAAGATCTTTGATGATGTTGCCGCAAATTCGCACGGCGTCCATGTTGATGCCGGCGCGGGTCGTGCCGACGTTGACCGACGAGCAAACTTTGGAAGTGGAGGCAAGTGCTTCGGGAATGGCGCGAAGCAGACAGTCGTCGTTGGCGGTTATGCCTTTATGTACCAGCGCGGAAAACCCGCCGAGAAAGTTTACGCCGACCGTATCGGCGGCTTTGTCAAGCGCTTTTGCGATCTTTACGTAATCGTCGGGACCGTTTGAACCGCCGACCAGCGCAATGGGCGTTACCGAAACGCGCTTATTGATGATTGGGATTCCGTATTCTTTTTCGATGTCGCAACCGGTTTGCACGAGCTTTTCGGCACGCGTGGTGATCTTATCGTAAATTTTGCGACAGGTTTCGTCAATGTTCGAACTTTGACAGTCGAGCAAAGAGATTCCCATCGTAATCGTGCGTACATCAAGGTGCTCCTCACGGATCATGTTAATGGTTTCGAGAACGTCTTTTGTATTCAGCATGATGTTGCTCCTTTGAAAATTCGGTCAAATGCGATGCATGGAATTGAAGATCTCTTCATGCATGGCTTGAATCAAAAGTCCGTTTTCTTCACCGAGAGCTTTGAGTTCGTCGACAAAATCGCCGAACGGAACGGTGAGCGCGTCGATTTCGACCAACATCATCATGGCGAAGTATTCGCGCAAAACGCTTTGCGTGATATCGAGAATGTTGCCGCCACGCTCGGCGCATTTGGTGCTGACTTTTGCGATAATACCGGTCGTGTCGCGACCGGTGACGGTGATAACTGCTTTCATAACTCTATCCTTTCCGATATATCCGTTTACAATATAACATACGTATCATACCACATTATTCGAAGAATTTCAACCGTTTTTTTCAAACTTGACCCGTTTTGTAACGAAAACGGCGTTTTTTTCCCCACCGACGCGCACCTGCGGTAAAAATGTGTGCTTTCGAACGAAAAAAATGCACAATCGGCAGATTAAACAAAATTCACTCTGCGATTTTGTGAAAGCATGACAAAATGTTGTAATTCGTGATTTTTATCTTGAAAAGTGAAACTTTCTATGCTATAATGCAGACAAGAAAACTCGTATGAGTTGAATGTTTAGGAGGAACAAAACATGAACAAGAAAATTTTGAGCGCCGCTCTCGCGTCGTTGATGCTCGTTTCCGCCGCATCGTTCACCGCTTCCGCGGCAGACGAAAAGGTTTACTATGTGGAACAGGGTGCAACCGGCGGCAGAGGAACCGAGGAAAAGCCTTTCGGCTCCATTGAAGACGCTATCGACGCATTGAAGGGTGCCGACGGTACGATCTACGTATTCGGTTCGTATTCGCTCGACACTTTTGCTCCCGTCGAATGGGAGGGTATGGTTACCATCGCGGGCATTACCAAGGATTCCACCCTCACTCTTTCCGACAGTTTGGGCGTTACATTCAACGGTGCCGTTACCATTAAGGACATCGCCACGAGCATCGGTTCGAACGCACACTTCAACCCCAACGGCTATGATTTGATCATGGACCTCGGCGAAGACAACGAATTCGGCAGCTTCATGCACCTCGGTGTTCTCGGCAGCGGAACGGTTGACGAAGCTTACTTTGAACTCAACAGCGGCAGAATCACCCGTGCCGACGTCGGCGGCTACTCGACTTCTTACGCAAACGGCGTTGCCGGCGACTTTACGATCGTTGTAAACGGCGGCGAACTCGGCACTCTTACGCTTCGTGCCGACAGCTATATGGAAACTATGACCGGTATTGCCATCGGCGGTAACTTGAACGTTATCCAAAACGGCGGTACGATCGGTGCGATCACGACCAACGAGCAAACCAAGCCCGAAATTCTCGGCGCACTCAACTTCGTATTCAATGAAGGCATCGATGCTCCCGCTAACTTCGGTTATCCCGAAGAGTCCGCATCCGAAGGCGTTTATATCGTATATTCGGCAGTCGGCGGTAAGGTTATGCCTACCGAAACTCCCGGTGTGTTTAATGTAAAAGCCGAAAAGGGCAAGGTTGCCGAAATTGACGGCAAACAAGTATTTAACGGCGACGTAACCCTCGATGAAGGTACCACGCACGTTACATGGGTAGACGGCGAACAGGCAAGCGAATCGATCGAAATTAAGCTCACCATCGGTGACGCCAACATCATCACCAACGGCGAAAGCAAAGCTCTCG
>CAYNXA010000065.1:0-8747 GCA_964401015.1 uncultured Oscillospiraceae bacterium | reverse complement strand
GTATCGGCGCCTTGGTGCTTTTGTGCGGCTTTTTCGGTTGCCTGTATATTTTGTTAAAGACTTTGTTCGGCGCTTTGCTTTTGGTCTTTTGCGCGCCGCTTTTGCCGACGATGGCCTTGGCGGGGTTGTCCCTTTTGACCGCCGTATCGTATGGGCTTCATCTGTTTTTCGATCGTCGCGTCGACTATCGTCGCACGCCCTTTTTCCTTTGGATCGTCGCTTTCGTTCTGCTGTCCCTCGTGTCGGCACTCGGCGGCGTCACACCGACGGCAAGTCTTAAGATCTTTCTCATTTATTTTTCGTTTATGCTTGCCTTTCCTCTGCTTACCAATCTTATCAAAACCGAACGGGATTTTTCGCGCCTTGCGACGGTCGTCATTCTTTCGGCGTTTCTCGTTTCGGCATACGGTGTGTTCCAAAATTTCTTTCTTTCGTCGACCACACAAAGTTGGGTCGATTCGTCGATGTTCTCGGAAATCGAAAAACGCGTCTATTCGACACTCGACAATCCGAACGTTTTGGGTGAATATCTCATTTTATTCATTCCGCTTGCCGTCGCATGTTTTTTCCGCGCCAAAGATACCCTTTCAAAAAGCGTCTACTTTCTCATGAATCTTTGCATGGTGCTGTGTCTTTTGTATACGTGGTCGCGCGGTGCTTGGGTGGGGACGGTTTTGGCACTCGGCTTTTTCCTGCTTCAAAAAGACCGCCGTTGGCTGATCGTCGGATTGTGTGCCCTCTGCCTTATGCCGTCGGTCTTGCCGGCAAGTATTCTTCATCGCTTAACCAGCATCGGCAATATGAACGACACTTCGACCGCTTACCGCGTTTCGGTTTGGCAAGGTTCACTTCGATTGATTGCCGATTACGGACTTTCGGGTGTGGGACTCGGCTCGGACGCTTTCTTGCGAATTTATCCGAAATATGCTCTCAACGGTGCCGAATATGCCCTTCATTCGCATAACTTCTATCTGCAATGGATCGTCGATATGGGCTTCGGCGGAATCGTCGTTTATTTCGGTATGATTCTCACCGCCTTTTCCTGTATTCTTCGCGCCCGCCGAAAGAACGGCTTTTCAAAAACGGCGGCGTTGGCGTTTTCGGGCGGACTCGTCGGTTATTTGTTCCACGGCATGGCGGAAAATCTTTGGTATAACTACCGTATGGTGCTGGTTTTCTTCGTTTATCTTGCCATGATTTCTCTGACGGCAACACTCGGCAAGGAAGCAACGACAAAAGCCGACGAACAAAACGGCACCGTTGCCGCTCCGACCGCAAAAGATACCGACCGAACCGTCGGTGCGGCATTTCCCGAAAGGAGCGAGAGCGTATGATAACCGTTCTTCAAGTGCTGACCGATACCAATATCGGCGGCGCGGGTATTTATCTTTTGAATTATCTTGCGGCACGCGACCGCAAATCTTTTGATGTTGCGGTCGTACTTCCGAAAAACGCCGCCTTGTCGCCGCTCGCAGCCGAACGCGGGGCGCGGGTCATCGAAGCCGAAACGATTGCCGACCGATCGTTTTCAACCGAAAGCGTGCGCGAGCTTACCGACCTTTTCAAGCGCGAAAGACCCGCTTTGATCCACACGCACGCAAGCCTTTCGGCACGAATCGCGGCAAAACGATTGGGTATCCCCGTCGTTCATACGCGGCATTGTTTGGAAGAGCCGCATCGGTTCCCGAAAAATCTTCTCTATCGGTTTATCAATAACCGCCTGAGCGACCGCGTGATCGCCGTTTCGTACGCCGTCGAAGAAAACCTCTTGCAAGACGGCATCGCCCGAAAAAAGCTTCGCATGATCTATAACGGCATCCCGCCGCAACCGCAGTACGGCGACGCCGAACGAAGCGCTTTTCGAGCCGAATTCGGCATTGCTCCCGACGCGATCGCCGTCGGCATCGTCGCACGGTTGGAAGAAGTCAAAAATCACGAATTGTTTTTGCAAGCGGCGCAAATTGCGGCGCAAAAGCAAGACCGTTTGGTCTTTTTGATCGTCGGAGAAGGCAGTTTGGAATCGGCTTTGCGCGAAAAAGCAGCCGCCCTTTCGGCGGACATACGGTTTGTCGGCTACCAAACCGAAGTGGCGCGGGTATTCGCGGCGTTGGATATTGCGGTTTTGTGTTCTCATCGCGAGGCACTCAGCCTTTCGCTTCTCGAAGCTATGGCACAAGAGCGCGCGGTCGTATCGACCCGTTCGGGCGGCCCCGAAGAATTGATTCAAGACGGCGAAAACGGACTTCTGTGCGAAAATCACGCCCCCGACGCACTTGCCGACGCGATTCTTTCGCTTGCCGAAGATGAAAACCGCCGCCAAACGATGGGCAAGTTCGGGAAGCGGTTTGTCGACGAGCATTTCGCCGTCGCGGATATGGCAAAAAAAATCGAAGCCGAATATGCGCTTTTGGCAAAAGAAACAAAAAAGTCGACAGAATGTCGGCAACCGGTCGATAAGGAGTAGATCTTATGAGCAAAAAACGTTTGAATTTTTTGGATATTGCGATTCTTTTGTTCGCCGTTTTGATTTTGGCGGGCGGTACATGGTTTTTCGCATCGCGTAATAAAAAAACCACCGACGCATTTGCCGACGGCGATACGACGATTGTCGTTTTGGAAGTCAAGAAACAATACGGCGCTTTCGAAAAAATGCTGACACACGGCGAGATCTTATACGATAACATTCAAAACGTCGAATTCGGCAAATTGGTCGATTACACGATTCTGCCTGCCGAAGAAACTACCGTGTCGCAGATCGACGGCGAAGTGCATACCGCCGTTGTACCCGATCGATACGATTTTCATTTGTCGATTCGCGTGCCGTCGGACGAAAAGATCGTGGTCGGCAAAAACCTTTCGATCAAAGCAAAACTCTATAAATGTTCGGGCTATGTTATCGACGTGATCGCCGAAACACAAAATCCCGTCGATTCGGATTCCGTTTCGGATTCCGACCGCGACGAAAATCCGAGCGAATCAAACGATACAATCGACGCAAAGTCTGCGGGAAAGGAATGAGAAGCTATGAAACCGATTGACAACAAAGGACGCCTGTTCGGCAAAATCAATCTCATCGATCTTGCCGTTTTGTTGCTTTTGATCTTCGCCGTAGCGGTGACCGGCGTGAAAATCGCCCAAAGCAAAACCGATACCGCCGACGGAAACGACGCAACCTTGCGCTATATGCTTTATATTCGCGGTCTGCGCGAAGTATCGGTGAACGCGCTTCTTGCCGAAACCGAAACGATTATCGATGCCGAATACGGCGGAGAAGTCGGTTGTATTGTGGGCGACATCGTGAAAGTTCCCGCCACCGACAACGTCTTGCTGGAAAACGGCACTTACACCACCGTCACGTACGATGACCGTTACGACCTGTACATCACACTCGAAACACCCGTCATCGAAACCGAAACCGGTCTTTTCACCGCCGATGACCGTCGTATGCATTTCGGCGGCACGGTCGGAATCAACAACGGTCATGTCGAAACGTTCGGTGAGATCGTCGATTTGGAACTTGTGAATTGAAAAAAGCGCACCGATACAAAACCGAGAAAAGCATAAACGAACATAAACGAAAAGGAAGGCCCCTCACCGAGAGTCCTTCCTTTAATAGTTTCGACAAACAAACCGGGTAAGCCTTGCGGCTTCCTTTTTTCTGTTTTGCGGCGATACCGCCGCCTGTGCCGAGCGTTCAGCGTGTGCGCGGGCGAATGATTTTGACGGCATTTTCGAAAACGCGTTCGACTTCTTCCCGATCGATCGCGGTAATGGGCACGATCTCGCGCGGCTTGCACGACCAATCTTCGACCAGCGGCTTTTCGAGCAATGCCACGTCATGCCATTCGCCGAGCTTATAGCCCGCATTATGCAATACCCCCGCCGAAACAAAACCGAAAGCTTTATGAAAGGCAAGCGACTTTTCGTTCGGAACGGTGACCCGCGCGACCGCATTGCAAAAGCCTTGTTTCTTTAACAATTCAATGACGGCGTAATAGAGCGCCGAGGCAATGTTGCAACGTTGAAAATCGTCGAGAATGTATACCGAAAGCTCGGCGTCCCATGCATACGCGGCGCGGGAAAAAAGCTGGTGTGCATACGCATACCCCGCCACTTGACCATCCCATTCGCAGATCAGCCACGGATATTTGTTGCAGATCGAATTGATGTGACGTTTTAATTCATACGGATGGGGCACCTCGTATTCAAACGTAACCGACGTATATGCCACAAACGGCGCATATATTTTTTGCACGCAGAGCGCATCTTCCCCTTTGGCAAAACGTATGGAAAACATTGATTTTCCCCCTTTTGGTGATTCTTCATTATTCACGGTTGAATATTCAACCGCTGTAGATTTCATTATATCTACATGCAATTCGTCTGTAGGGAACGACCTGCGTGTCGTTCCGCGGGATTTACGACAGTGCGGATTTTTACGCGCGGGAGGAGCAGAGCCCCTCCCCTACAAATTACGGTACGTTGGGATTTACGACACGTAATTGTTCAGGAGCGGGCGGATACTATCCGCCCCTACAATGTCGGGAGTCACGCCGACACAAAATCCAAACGCAAACGGCGAAAGTCTCGTTCTCACTTTCAACTTATATTATGCCACATGCCCCAACATTCTTCTTGCTGAAACGTTCACCTCGCATGTGGTCGAGTTTTCTTCGTCCTTGCGGACTTCAAAAACTCCCGACGTTCTTCTTATATTATACTATTATTATACTATTTTGTTCCCCAAAAGTAAAGGCTTTTCGCAAAGCTCGCACATAACCTTCACGTCCCTATCATATATATAGCGCAGAGAATCTAAAATATGCGGCTGTATAGCTTCCGAATTTTCGGGCTATAATCGATGGGGTGAAAAACACATGACTGACAAATTCGATCTTTCCGCCGAATCGGCGCGCAAATTCGGAATCGGGAAAAAGCGGAAATCGTCCTACGGCTTACGCACATTTTCTTTGTCCCGTGACCGTAAAACGCGCATGGTTTTGCGCCGATTGCGCCGTTATCGCGGCGGGCTGTTCGGGCTTTTCTTATTTTTTCTCTTATACGCCGTCTTGTTTTGCGGCATTCTTTCGGCAAAAAAGAGCGCCGCGCACCTTTTGTTTGCGAATACGATCGATTCGGAAAAAACACTTTTGCCAAGTGCGCGCCTTTTTGACGCTTCCGCCGTCGGGCAAGACGTTGCATCTTTCTCTCTGCCCCTTATCGATACCGAAACGGTCGTTCCAAGCCGAACATCAATCGCACCCGAACGTCCGTCCGCCGAACAGGCAACCGACGAAAGCGAAACCGTAAACGCCGTTTCCGACAAGATTCCCACCGAATATGCGGTCACGGGAACCGATTCGGTAAAAATCACGGTCGAAGCCGAATCGATCGAATGTCCGCAAAACGTACTCGTTTATCGCACCGATCGGCAAACAGTCGTCGAATACCCGCTTGAAACGTATATTGTCGGCGTATTGCTTGCCGAAATGCCGTCGAATTTTCATACCGAAGCCTTGCGCGCGCAGGCGATCGCCTGTCGCACCTATACCGTCTATAAGTTGTTTCATGCCGTCGCTCATGCCGACGGTGCGGCGATCTGTACCGACACGGGGCATTGTCAAAGCTTCGTCGACCCGCAAAGCGTATCCGATGAACGCCGTGTAACGGCGGAAAACGCGGTAAATGGTACGACGGGTTTGATCCTTTGCTATGACCATGAACCGATTTTGGCGGCTTATCACGCATCGGGCGGCAGACGTACGTGTTCGTCCGCCGAAGCATGGGGCGGGACACTTTCCTATTTGACGTCGGTCGAAACGTACGAAGCCGAAAACGACACGCTTTCTTCCACCCGCGTGTATGAATTCCCCGCCGACGAATTTTTGGCGACCTTGCACACGCTTTGCCCGACCGCACCCGAAACGATTTTCGATGTCCGCGAAGCTTTTCAAACGGTACGAAGCGATTCGGGACGGGTAACCGAGATTTCGGTCGGGGAAGCGCCGATTGCCGCAACCGATTTTGTGCGCACATTCGGACTTCGTTCGCGCGATTTTTCGCTGTCGTTCGGGAACGACACGGTTACCGTCACGACATACGGCTACGGACACGGCGTGGGATTGAGTCAGCTCGGCGCCGAAGATCTGGCGCAAAAAGGATATACGTGCGAACAAATCCTTTTGCATTATTACTGCGGCATAACGTTTGGAAAATTGCACCGCCTGTGAGCGTTTGCCCTATAACATGACGCAAAAAAGAACCTCCCGACGAAAAAACAGTCGGGAGGTAAAAATCGTTATACGGTTTTTGTTCGATCGAAAGGGCGAATTATTCGTCTTTCAAAAGCAATTCACGCATATCTTCCAAATCGGACTGATAGGTCGTAAGAGCCGACGCATACGTCGATGCGTAATTGTTGGATTTGCCTTGTACCATATTGATGATCGACGGTGCATAGCCCTCATACAAGAAACGTGCGTTATTCTTGATGATCGGGAGCATTTCTTCCGATTCGGTATCACGCGTGTTCTTAACGGTAAGAACGATATCAAAGTAAGCGGGCGTGAGATTCTTGGCACCCAAGAATGCCAATTCTTCGAGCACCGCACCGGTCATTTCGACATTCGGATTGGTAACGGGGATATACGTAAGCGGTGACATATTGGACGAACGGTTCAAATAACCGCTTTCGTCGCTCCATTTCGGATACGGCAAAATACCGAAATCGAATTCGAGATCGGTAAGACCGGGGATTCCCTCCAAGAACGTATCTTTGAACATGGAACGTCCCTCGGCGAAGATCGAATTGGACAATGCATAATCGCTGTCGACCGCAACCGCCTTTTTGCCATCGGCAAACAGATCGACGATCTTATCGTAAATTTCATGTGCTTCGTCGACGTTTTGGTTGAGCACGGACATATTGTCGGCGTCACGGCTGAGCGGCGAATAACCCGACGAAACGAGAAGTGCCGGAGCAAGCTCCCACAACCAACCGGACAAACCCCAACGGTCGTCGTCAACCGTCATTTGACCGTCACCGTTCAAGTCCTTTGCGCCTTGCTTAACAAGGTCGGCAAACATATCCCAAGTCCATGTGCCGTCTTTTACGGCTTGATAGGGGTATTCAAGACCCAATTCGTCGAAAATATCTTTGTTAAACACAAGGCAATCGATACGGTCGATATAACGCGAATAATCACCGGTCATAACATAGATCTTATCGCCGAAGCAAAGGTCGTTCTTGATATTTTGATACCACCATTCTTCGTCAAGGTTTACGTAAGGAATCGTATTCCAGTCAACGAAATAGCGCTCCAAAATCATTTGCGGCATACCGGTATGCTGAACGTGTACGAACGCATGATGGGTTTGGTCGTTTGCTTCGATGAGCGAACGGAATTGTGCGGTTGCCTGTGATTGTCCCTCGGACGCATTGTAACCGCCGTTTACGATATTCATTTCAACACCGAAGCGTTCGGCAACGGCAAGCGTGTTGTTGTAAACCGCGTCGTTCACCAAATCGGATGTTTCTTCTTCGGCATACATAACATGACCGGTCGCGCCGATCAAAAGATTGAAAGTTTCGCCGTCAAAACGAACATCTTCGGGCACATTCGGACTGTGCGCGCCCGAAAGAGGGTCGCCGGGGTTCGAAAAAGGTTCACCGCTGTTGTCGGTCGAGCCGCCTTTTTCATCTTTCGATTCTTTGTTGCAAGATGCAAACAAAGTCATCATCGGCACAGCCGCCACCAAAAGGGCTGCCAAAAGAGCTTTTGTTTTCATTTTGTTCCTCCTCAAAAGCAGGGGGCACCGCCCGCCGACATATGCGTATATGCTTATTATATAGGAAAGAACACAAAAAATCAAGTGTTTCGGGCACTTTGGCGAACATTTTGGCGAATTTTTGCATTTTACTTGCCGCGTTTTTGGACAAAATATACAAATCGCATTCACACGGTGCGGTGAGATCGTGGGGTGTAAATCCCACGAGAATCCCTCCACCACGCTTCGCGCGGTCCTCCTCCCTTTAGGCAAGGGAGGCTAAACAAAGGGAACGGTTTCCACACGGGATTTGCAACGGCGTGCCACCTTCCTTTCGAAGAAAAGCGCTGAGGGAGCCAAGGTGCGATGGAATTTATGTCAGCACAAATTTGACAATCCCCCACCCGCTTCGCGGGAGTCCCCTTTACACAAAGGGGCTAAGAGAGAGAGGGTATTCACGCCGCCGCGGATTTTTCGGAACGACACACAGGTCGTTCCCTACAAACGACGAAGGGGGCGTCCCCCCCTCTTTGTCGTTTTCCTTATCACATCATCGACTTCGCCATGACCGCCTTAATGGTATGCAATCGATTTTCGGCTTCGTCGAACACGATCGACCGATCGCTTTCGAACACTTCGTCGGTCACTTCCATGCAATCGATACCGAAACGCTCGAAAATTTCTTTACCGGTATCGGTTTTCAAATCGTGGAACGCGGGCAGACAATGCATAAAACGGCACTGTTCCCCCGCTTTATTCATCAATTCGCCCGTCACGCGATAGGGGGTCAGATCGGCGATCCGTTTTTCCCACACGGCGGGGTCTTCGCCCATCGATACCCAAACGTCGGTATAGATAACGTCGGCGCCGACGACCGCTTTTTCGGGTGCGGTAATAAATTCAAGCGTCGCGCCCGTTTCGGCGGCAATCTTTTCACATTCGGCGACAAGTGTCGCGTTCGGAAAATATTCGTTCGGGGC
>CAYNXA010000064.1:0-8765 GCA_964401015.1 uncultured Oscillospiraceae bacterium | reverse complement strand
ATTCCTGGAATTGCAAAACCATATGACGCTGCATTTCCCACCTCTCCCTTTTCTTTTTTGCTCTCAGGCTCTGTCTCTTTTTTCTCCTTTGGTTGGCTTTCAATCCGTCTTCCTGTTTCTAACACAGAGTTCTTTACCTCCGGCTTTTCCTCACTCACCACTGCTTTTATGACAGACCTTTCCTCCGATATGCGAACAGCCGAAACAGATTCCTTCACTTCTTTATATCCCTGCTGTTTTTGCTCGCCTTCTTCCAGCTTTTCTAACAGTCCGATTAACGAATACTCCGGCATGCTGATATAACGAAGCAGACTGAGGAAAAATACATCTCCGTTCGCAGTAAGATACTCTAACAAAAGAGCTCTCAAAAATTCCCGCACCGCCTCTGCCGTAGTCATTGCCCTCTTATGAAGCGGAAGATACACAAAAAAGACCTCACTCTTTGCATCAATATATATGTATTCTTTTTCTAACAAAAACTGCCGATACGTCAACAAATAATCCTCTGCATGAACTAACGCTGACACGAAAGAATACAACATTTTTCTTGCCTTTTCTCCTGCACAATCCTCCTTATGTAAAAAGTCTATCAGCCTTGATTTTCCTGTAATATCATATTGAAGCTTGTGCTGTCCGTCCATCATAAGAGAATGCACCGGCAGTATACCGGCAATTACATTATTCTCCAGCATTTTAAGCTGATATGTATTGACTTCCTCCGTCAAGGAAGCAGATAAATAGTTTCCGCTTCCTCCCATCTCATAGCTCAACTGTAACTTATCCATTCCATCATCCTCCTCACATAAATAATGCACCCAAAAGCAGAAACGGCACAAATGGCAGTCCTGATTTTGTATTCACTTTTTTTAATAACAACAACACTACACTACAAAAAAATGCAGCTACCATTGCGCGAATGATTGTTCCCGCAATCAGCAGTCCTACATATTGTGCACATAAGACCATGACCTTGATATCTCCCAGACCTATCGCGTCCTTCCGAATCAGATACACAACGACAAAAACCAGTCCGACCACCAGTGCCGTCATAAACCCGCCACCCACAGTATATGGCAACTGTTTTGTCAACCACAAATAACCATAAAGCAGTATCAGAAGCAAGTGAAAATAGTCTGGCAGTTCCCGAAATCGGATATCATAAACACACATACAAAACAGGTAGCTACACACACCAAAGTACCAAACGGCAGACTGCCCCTGCCATGACTGTAGAACTAACGCCAGTATCAGTAATACAATATTTCCAAAGAGAAGCAATGCGCCATACTTTTTCACATCCAAATAAAGCTCTGTCTCCTTTTTGTTTAGCAGCCACAGTATTCCGAGCTCTGCCAATATGGTGATACTACCTACCATTACACATTCCATTGTTTTCTCCCTTCCCTACTAGTCATAGGCTCCCGGCGTGTTTCCACCTACCCACGGATGAACCCGCAATACCTGCTGTAATCGCAAATCATCGAAGAAAGCGAACGGAAGAGAATACCCATACTGCACAACAAATATAATATCCTTTGTGCCAGATTCCAGATACACGGCATATTCAACATCATCTATGCTTCCTATCATGGCGCCTGCTTCCGTAAGATAATCCCCTATCATCCACTTCATAAACACATCATCTGCGCCATTCATTGCCGATACAAGCAAATAGTTTACTATCATATGCGGATTATCTTTTACCCCTTCCAAAACACTTACCACATTATCCAGACTTTCCTTAAACTCATTTCCCTTTTCCAATATTGCGCCAATTGTTTTTAGGGAAAGTTCTCCCTTTAACAATTCGGCAATCTCCCCCGCATCGGTAAGCAATGTGTCCACATTACTTACCAATGCTGTTTCTGTTTCCTTGGTGCTCTCCTCTAACGAAAAGGTTTTCAAGCCTATGGTTTTGTCAATGACATAACCGTACTGCGAAATTGTTCTTCCTACATTGGATAGTGCCTGCCCCATCACCAGATGAAAATAGAACAAATTCAACAGGTTCAACACAAACACCATTACCATAATGAAAATGGGAAGTATCAATGCTGCCTCTACCGTGAGCACACCACGTCTTTTCCGTTGTTTCTCCATCGTCTCACCTCATCCTGTCCCCCGCTTTAATAGCTCTGGGCACTGATTACCTTAAATCGTAATCTTCCATCCCGCTTCATACTTTCCGGAACAATTCCATTCGATAAAAACAGATAGCGCATACTGCACTCTAAATCTGCCCAAACCGATACTGGAGAACGCTCCATAGAAAAGTTTGTCTGTCCTCCGACACGCATATTCGCCTGTATCACGGACTGAATACGACAAACCTTATCCGACTGCTTCATCGTAAACAGATAGAAATAAAGGTAATCCTTATAGTTCATGCGAACTTTATTTGCATTACTTCCTCCATTCACTACCTTCCCTACCGGAATAATCTTATCAATATTTTGATTGATTACACCTTTTGCCTTCGCTGTCAAACTGTCCATCCCTTGTTTTACACTCTTGGATGCTTCCTTACTCATTCTGGAAACAGCAATGACTGCCTGTTCCTTCGCACTCGCTAACGTCGAGTCAAGCTGACCCTTTACTTCATCTGCCACCTCATCCGCCTTTGAAAATGCATTTTTTGCCGTATCTAAGCTATCCTTCATTGTTGTCAAACTAGCCAAGTCAAAACCATCTACCTCATCAAGTTTGTCTGTAAGCTCTGTCCCCCACGATGTGATTTCCTGTGCTTCATCTATCTTTATTTCCTCAAAGATACCATCCATCGTCGTTTGTGTACTCGTATATGCATCGTATATCAGTACATTGGTTTTTGTCTCCAGACTTCCAATAAGTTCATCTGCTTTTTCCAATACCCCACTTTCTAGCTTTTTCAGTACCCCCCCTGCCAATGCTTTTACAATACCTGCCGTTGAGAAATACCAATCCTGCGAACCCTTATAGATAACTACACCCTGTTCCATATCGCTTTTTATCGTCTCTGTTTGGCAATTTTTTGGAATATCTCCCATCAAAACCATGACATCTATCACGGATTCCATCGCTGCCCATGCCGCCAAAAGTATCACCGTAACCAACGGTGCAAGCAGTCCTGCACATGCACTTAAACTCTGCGCCTGCAATACCTTTCCCTCATCCAATAAAATCGACAGAGTATTAAACATCATTCGCGTTCCAAACAGCTTTGTCCGCATCGCCTCTACACTTTTTTCGCCAACCCCCTTACTGGCAGTTCCATCCCCATTTAGTGTAGCCTCCGCGCCGGTAATAATATACTCCACTTCCGCAAAAGACGCATTATAGGAAGTCTCACCATCTTCATACGGCACATTCAAACATTTCAGTTCGCTTGTTCCTTTACTTTTCCATGTATTCCATTCCTGATAGTTTGAAAACATTGACATTACATAAGCATCAACATACAGATTATCCCTTGCTCCTTTCAGTAGCTTTTCCAATCCACACAACAGATTTTTTCCGCGAGATAAGACATTTGACATAAATCCCTTATCTACCTTTCCTGTAATCAGTTCTACTTCCATACTACCAGTATCTTTGGCTGGCGTATAAGTATAAGCAACACTTACCCAGTCTGGATTCTCGCGTATTTTCTCACTATCCACCGCAGATAAATCGGCTAGTTTTTGTTCTTCTAAATCCTTTATTCCAGAGGAAGAAACATCATTTTCTTCCACTTCCTCATCAACGATTACGTCTACGTCACTTCGATAATTTCCATCATAAAAGTAGGTCACACGACTCCATAATGTACTGATATCCCCTTGCATATTAGAAAACAGTGCACCCACCGCTTCCTTATATGGATTACAGTATAAATTTTCCGACTGTGCCGCATCAAGATACCGGTACTCATTTATCATAGCAACCAAGGTCTGTGAAGAATCCATTCCAGACTCAGGGTTTTCTATTTTGTCTATCACATAGTCTGCGCCAGTTCCTACCCAGTCAGATAGTTTTTCCTTCCCTCCTTTGCTCTCTTCCGAAGGATACCCACCAAAAATTTGTTCTAGATTTTCTCTGCTATTTAATAAAATATCCAGATTTTTTACCAGTTCCGCACCATTTGCCTTCGCAAGCTCAATCGTCGGTCCGTATTGCGTTAGATATTGTTGGTAAACAGCATCTTCCTCCTTATGAGACTCTACCGCTGCTTCCAACTCGTTCACATAGTTTTCATAACGAGTGAAGGTAGACTCAATGCGATCCCGCAGCTCATTGATTTCTTTTTTCAGAGAATCCGCATTATTTTCAATGCAAACAACAGATTCAACTAACTTCTCCCGTGCGCCATTTATCTTACTACCATAATTACCTTTTACAGTTTTCATTCCTGCATCGTACGCATTTCTATATAATTCATATTGACTCGCAAATTTTTTGTAAGAATCCGCATTTTTATTACTATCTTTTCTTTTGTTTGCTTCTTCATAAACCTCTCCTGCAAGTTCCATTAGGTCGGTATTATCTATTCTCATCAGGTTTATTTCTGAAAAATTTCTTGTTTCTTCTTTATCATCTAGCATATACTTTTGGGACAACGCAATTTCCGGTTCATTTGCCGCTTTCATCCTCTCCCGTAAATTACTCAGCTCCTCATACAGTCTTTCACAATAATTATTTTCTACATTGCTTCGCTCATCCTCATACTCATTACATGCCTTTTTTATTGCTTCATCAAAGGTTTCTGCAATTTCAAGCAATCTATAAGGATTTTCTTCCGACGACTTTGTAATCGCACTTCCCTCTGCCGGTAGTTCCAAAACCGGATTCACCGAATAGTTATATAGTTTCTTTGCAAAGCTGTTAATATCCTTTAACAAGGTCTGTGCCTCTTCTGAAAGCGGCTCTCCTGTTGCAGGATTTTCATATTTATCCACTATCTCATTTTTTTCGATTGCGATTTCAAGCGCATCCTTAATAGTTAACATCTCATTCACCTTGCTTAGAAAGCCATCCATATCCGACGCTAACTGTACTGGTGCCCGAAACTTCATATATTCTATAATTTGGTTTTCCACATTCGCGGTATCCGCAAGTGTAATACCAGTTCCTACTTCCAGACTGTCTTTTTCGAAATCGTACAGACTTGAAGCGTCCAACACCGTAGCTGTATTATCTACAAAAATCAAATTTGCGAGCTCAGTCGTATACGAAGAGGAATCAATCTGTACAATTCCAAGTGCCTCATCTAAATACGTTTCGTAGGCAGCTTTTATTTTTTGCTCTAATTCGTCTTGATTTTCCGTTTCTAAATCTACGGAAAACAATCCATACAAGTCAAACACAAGCTTATTATAATTTGATAATAAGGAATCACTTGCATTATCCAACACATTTTCTACATATGTCTGTGCCATACGATAACGTCCCGCATCTACAAGCAACCCCATAAAAACATAAGTCACCATAAAGATCAACAACAAAAAAACGCTGACCGCTCCTCTTCTTTTTGACAATCTGCCCATATCAATTCCCCTCTTCTTTTGAACCAAACTTTTTTCGCAGGATTTCCTCTATATACGATATATTACGAACAAAATCTGCCGGCTCTGTCAGCTTTGCTTTTACCGTAACACTATATTCTTTGTCCTGATGAAATCCCATCTGATCCAACACGCCAATCATTGGATTATTGTAAGTATTATTGATTGTAACATTCACGTAACGGTGAAAAATATGATATCCTTTATCGTTGCTCAAACTATTTGTACTTTCAAAATCTAACAGCGTTTCCTGCTCTGAAATTTCTTCCATTCGCGCATCCAGATACGATGCCACATTTTCTTTTTTCTGGCTTCCTGTTGTAAACAGCTCCAAAAAAAAGCGATATGGATCATGTTCTTCATAGGTAGCGCTAGAAATGGCATTGCGTCCCGTCTTACTACCGTCAACGGTTTCCTCTCCTGCATAAGATACCGGCTTTAAATCCTCTGTTAAAATATTGTTTTCCTCTCCCCCGATAATGTTCCAATTCATTGCGACACGGTTTGCTACCCGTATTGCTTCTGTCCGTGTTATAACATTGCCATACTGAACCATTGCCAAAGAATACAGTAAAAAAATACAACCAAAAATTACTGGCATAACCAATGCCGCCTCCACGGTAAGCATCCCTTTTTGTTTTATATTCCGTTTCATACCTACCTCCGATTTGTTTTTCATCTAACATTCTCAGATAACAATGTATTTTCGCACAAGGACAGTTCCTTGCATCATCCACAATGATGCGAAATGAGAAGAAACACCAAAATTGCATTCCTCTCATTCTTAGTTTTAGAAGAATACTGCTTTTCGAAAGGGAACTTCCCTTTCGAAAACAGCATCTTTAAGCACACATACTAACTCTCTGTTACGGTTTCTGGGTCTGGAAAAATAATTGCTAACATCTGCTTTACCCATTTTACAATAGTGTCCTTAAATAAAAGAGCGATAATAATTAGCACTGCTAAAATAAGTAAAATTTCTACAGTCCCCATACCCTCTTCTTCCTGCCAAAATCTCTTTAACACACAACTTCCTCCTTTCGTAGTATTTTATCGTCTTACACAAATGTGTACTACGCTCTACCAAACACTTACGGCGTTCCATTCAAGCCGAGCGACATTACCGCCGGTGCAGCCACAATGAGAATCACTGCTAACAACATCAACATCATCGGGAACAATAGTTTTGTCCCTGCCTGCTCTGCTACCCGCTTTGCTGTCGCTCTTCGCTCGTTCCAAAGCTCATTTCCAATTTCTTTTAATGCCACCAATACATCCGTACCGCCTCGGTTCATATTCTGAAGCAGCACAGATACCATTCTCCGGACTGCTGGTGTATTGCATTTTAAACAGAGCATATCCATTGCACTTTCTACGGTTTCCCCGTTTTCCATCAAAAAAACACAACGCTTTAATTCCTGATAAAACGGCGTTTCCTTCGGCAACTCTTTTGCAATTTTTACTACTGCAGCTCTAACCGAAAGTCCTGCTCCGGATAAGATTAAAATCTTGTTCGTAAAATCTGGCAAATCAAATGCAATCGACAAATGACGTTCCTCTACCTTCTTTTCAATCCCGTAAATTGCCACATACCCCAGCAAAACGCCGAACACTACTACAATAACTACAATGACAAGCTCCGTTTCTGCCAGTGCCAGTATTCCAGAAAAGAACAAAAGAATCAAAAAATACGTTGCTGCAGACGCCCACGTTGTTCTTAAATAGAACTCCACATAATCTCGTTCCTTTAACTCATTTAACTGTTTTCTCAATTTTCGATCTACCACAGAAGTATACGGATAATGAAGTAACTCCATAAAAGCAAAGCCCACCGTCATCATCGACTTTAGCGGATATTCCTTCTTGTCCAAAACAGCACACAGCTGACTGTATTTTTTATTTCCACGCAGATACAAAACAACAAGCAGCAGCAAAATAACTCCTATATAAATTACTGCGCCAACTGATATTTCTCCCATATTCTCCTCCTCTGTCTATTTCTCAAACGCGAATGGATGCAATTTTCTTTGACCACAAATTTGCCAGTAAAATAACGAGTAGGGAAATGGTCGCAATCACCTTGCCGGACCATTCCGTGAAAATCGGATCCATGAAACCACCGCCTGTCTTTGTCATAAAAAGCACTAACGCAAACGGCATAACGGTCAACACCTTTTGTTCCATCTGCTGTCCCGACAGCATCGTTTCAATTTCCTGACTGATTTCTATCTTATCTGCAATAATCTGTGTCGTATTTCGGATAATGTCAATAAGATTGCCTCCGGTGCGCTTTGCAATTTGGAAAATACTTGCAAATGTTTCTACATCCTCCAAATGGCTTCGTTTTGCAAAATCGCTAAATACCTCCTCCACCGTCCGGTTCATCTGCAAACGTACCTTCATCAGCTCTAGCTCTTGAATGATAAACACGCCCGAATCATTGTACTGCTGCTTCATATCCTCTAACGCAATCGAAATTGCGCTTTCCACCGAATTTCCGGCACCCACAGCAGATGAAAGGCTGTACAACATGTCCTTAAATTGCAAACTAAGCTTTTTCTTACGCGCTTCAATAATTTTCTTTTTTCTGATTTTGGGATACAAAACTCCAAATAAAGCAAACACTCCTGATAAAATCATATTCTGATAAAATATGTACCCTACAAGAAATAGTACCGTTCCTGCCATAACTGCATACAATAACCATTCTGGAACACTCATTTTATAAACTGAATAGTCTATTCCTCTCCCTTCTCTGCGTTCCATCTCATTGCCTATCTTTTTTTTTCCCATATTCCCTCCTGTGTTTATCGTATCTTTCCTATCTTAACTTGTTTTTTATGCCATTCATCTCAAATTTTCCGGTATTCACCATAGCATTTTTTGTCCGTTTCAACGTACCAACGATTTTTCCGTCTACTAGCTCTTCCTGTTCTCTGACAAACTGATACAACGGATTGATGACATAAGCTCCGTTTTGATACCCTACCAGTTCTACAATATCCAAAACCTTTCTTGTTTTATCGCTAAGCCGCCCAAGATGCACAATTAGTTCGATTGCCGAACCGATTTGCTGCCGAATGGCTTCAATCGGGAAATTTGCACCGGTTAATACCATTGTTTCCAATCGTGACAGCATATCCTGCGGAGAATTTGCATGTCCGGTAGATAAAGAACCATCGTGTCCCGTATTCATCGCCTGTAGCATGTCTAACGCTTCCGCACCTCGCACCTCACCGACAACAA
>CAYNXA010000063.1:0-8808 GCA_964401015.1 uncultured Oscillospiraceae bacterium | reverse complement strand
GGGGTGGTGAAGCCAACCTATGTTCAGTAGGAGATTGAACTACCACTGAACAGTAAATGGTACCCGACGCCGAAATGAATGAGATTAGATTTAGAGGCGGGGAAATCTTTCCTAAGTTATATGTATACTATGACTTTTTATGAAATCTGGTTTTCAGCATTCGAATATCTTTTGATTCAGGAATACGCTGATTAAAACGTGGCGTTTGTTTCGCTGTTTTGAAAAATGTACGAGTTTCCGTCTTTGAGGACATTTTGATAAACGGCAGAAACGTATTAATCAGTGGTTTCCTGGATATATAAAGTTAAGAAATTGCTGGATAAAGTTTTATTAAGTAAATTTTAAACATCCCCAAGTGCTGATTTATATATTTTCAAAACGGCGGATAAAACTCTTTTATTTAATATCTGCTCAACAACCGAAAAATGCGTAGAAGCTTTACTTCGGAGTAATTTTACGGTTGTTGGGTGCAAGAATTTTTGTTTTTTTCTAAGTAAATCTTGCACCTTGCCGTCCACAGTGGCGGCAAAAGAAGACATCAATCAGGGAGTACAGCACAAATCAAAGATTTGTAATGCTGAAAATTCTGCTTTACAGGATTTCTAGCCAATAACTGCCCTTCGGGCAGTTATTGAGTACGCACTAATTAATCAGTTTTTTTCCGATGTTTGTTATATATATCGAAGGAGAAAGTGCAATGCCTTTGTTGAAAGCGGTGGTAGTATGATTAAAAGTATGACAGGCTTTGGCCGTTGTCTACAAACGGTCAATGGAAAAACAATTGTTGTAGAAATTAAATCTGTGAATCATAGATATTTTGAGTTTTCATCAAGAGTACCAAGAAGCTGTGGTTTTCTTGACGAAAGATTAAAATCATTTATTCAAGGTAAGGTTTCAAGAGGCAAAGTCGATGTCGGAGTATCAATTCAGTATGATACTGTTTGCGATGAAAAGATTGAAGTAAATACCGATATTGCAAACGGTTATATTTCTGCATTACGTAATGCAGAGCTTGAACTTGAAGACGATCTTACTTTGTCCAAAATAATGAAGCTACCGGACGTTTTTGTTGTAAAAAAGGTTGAGGAGGACGAGGAAGCTGTTTGGAAAGATGTAAAAGCAACAGTGGAAAGTGCTCTTGAGCGTTTTGTTACAATGCGTGAAAACGAGGGTGAAAAAATGAGAGAGGATATCCTTTCAAGACTTGATTATATTTCTTCTCTTGTTGAAAAAATTGAACAGAAATCGCCTGAAACAACGGAAAAATATCGTAAAAAGCTTTTTGATAAAATATCGGAAATTCTCAAGGATACGAATATTGACGAACAAAGAATTCTGACAGAAGCAGCCATTTTTTCCGAAAAAACTGCTGTTGATGAGGAAACGGTTAGGCTTCGCAGCCATATAAAGCAATGCAGGGAAATGCTTTCGCTTGATGAGGCAGTTGGAAGAAAGCTTGATTTTCTTATACAAGAGTTTAATCGTGAGGCAAATACGATAGGTTCAAAATGTCAGGATATAGAGATCACTAAAATTGTAGTTGATCTTAAATCCGAAATTGAAAAAATCCGTGAGCAGATCCAGAATATCGAATAAATAGGAGTTTGCTATGAAGTTGATAAATATAGGCTTTGGAAATATGATATCGGCGAACAGACTTATAACTATTGTCAGCCCTGAATCTGCTCCGATAAAGCGTATCATTCAGGACGCAAAAGATAAGGGCAGACTTATTGACGCAACATATGGAAGAAGGACTCGTGCTGTGATAATTATGGATAGCGACCATGTTATTCTTTCTGCTGTACAGCCTGAAACCGTTGCTGGAAGATTTGAAAATGACGAGGTGGACGACGATGAATAAGGGAACATTATTTGTTATTTCTGGTCCGTCAGGCTGTGGAAAGGGAACTGTTCTTGCGGAAATTTTAAAGCGTGATGACGTTTATTATTCCGTTTCCGCAACCACGAGAAAGCCACGACCCGGAGAGAAAAATGGAGTAAATTACCATTTCCTTGATACAAAAGAATTTGAAGAGCTTATCACTTCAGATGGCATGCTCGAATATGCAAGCTACTGCGGTAATTATTATGGAACGCCAAGGAAGCCTGTTGATGATATGCTTGAAAAAGGAAAAAATGTCATTCTTGAAATTGAGGTTCAGGGTGCTTTGAAGGTTATGGAAAAATGTCCTGACGCTGTTTCAGTGTTTATACTTCCCCCATCGTTAAGGGAGCTTAGAATACGTCTTGAAAAAAGAGGTACAGAGGTTTCCGAGGTCATCGAAAAACGTATAGGTGAAGCAACAGGTGAGATACATAAAGCCGAAAAATATGATTATATTATGATAAACGGCGAATTATCCGAAGCAGTTGCTGACCTTAATTCCATTATAAATTCGCAAAAACTAAAAAAAGAAAAAGCAAAAGATTTAATTGATGAGGTGCTGAAAAATGCTTAGACCAACTATTTCACAAATTGCAACAAAGGGCGAAAGCTATTATTCCGTTGTTATAGCAGTTGCAAAAAGAGCAAGAGAGATCTCCGATGAGCTTCTCAGTAATAAGCAGACTCTTGAACAGAAGCCTGTAAAAACAGCCGTTGAGGAATTTGCTGCAAGGAAATATACGATTATAGAAGATTCTTCGCTGAAACCAACAACAAGGATTGAATAATCATTCGGAGGGATAAGCTTGGCGGGAGAAAACTATATTGCGGCTGTTGCTGTCAGCTGCACTTCTTATCACTTTGACAGAAGGTATAAATATGTTGTTCCTCCCGAGCTTGAGCATTTGGTTTGCCTTGGAGGAAGGGTTGTTGTCCCTTTTGGAAAAGGAAACCGAAAACGCGTCGGAGTTGTTATAAGACTGGACGATGTGAGCGGGCTTCCTACTGATGAGGAAATTTCGGTGTACAAACCTATTCGTTCGGTTATTGATAAAGAACCACTACTTAACAGCGAAATGCTTGGTCTGCTGTACTGGCTTCATGATACGACTTTTTGCACATATTACGAGGCTTTTCGTGCATTGATTCCGTTAGGGTTTAATGTTGAATATACAGAGCGCTATATTGCCGCAGGTGATGATCTGCCAAGTCCAGATATTTTATCACACAGTGCGACTGAACTTTGGAAAAAATTTTGCGAAGATGTTTCTTGTATTGATAATGCAAAAGGCTCTGACATTTCTGAATTGGTTGAAAAAGGTTTCCTTGTAGAGAATGACCTTATTAAGAGACGAAAAAAAGATGATATGATAAAAATGCTTCGTCTGACAAAGGAATATCTTTCCGACCCTGCCGCATTTAACTTATCGGATAAGGGCAGTAAGGTAGTTGAAATTCTTGAAGGCTGTTTTTCTGCGTCTGTAAAGGAAATAAAATATATTTGCGGAGTTTCAACAAATGTGATTTCAACTTTGAAAAAAAACGGTGTCATTGAAGTGTATGAAAACGAATATATAAGTACACCAAATGTGAACATTACGGAAAATGTCGATGATATAATCCTCTCTGAAGAACAACAAATTGCTTTTGAAGGTATTTCCGAGCTTATTGATAAGAATATGCCTCAGGCGGCTTTGCTGTATGGTGTAACTGGAAGCGGAAAAACATCGGTTTTTATTAAGCTTATTCGTTATGTTCTTGATAAAGGAAGAAATGTCATAATGCTTATCCCAGAAATTTCACTTACACCGCAGGTGGTTAAGAAATTTCAAAGTCTATTCGGCAATAAGGTCTCTGTTATGCATAGCAATCTTTCGATAACACAGCGTCTTGATGAGTATAAGCGAGTCAAGTCAGGACAGGCGAGAATTGTTGTCGGTACAAGAAGCGCTGTTTTTTCAAATATTGATAATATCGGTTTGATAGTAATTGACGAAGAAGGCGAACCAACCTATAAATCAGAGGCTTCACCAAGGTATAATGCCAAGGAGATAGCTAAAAAACGTTGTGTTACTCATAATGCTACATTGCTTCTTGCCTCTGCTACTCCATCAATTGAAAGCTTTTATTACGCAAAAACAGGAAGATATAAGCTTTTTACTCTGTTGAAACGATATTCACAGGATAAGCTTCCTGACGTTGAAATTATAGACCTCGCAAGAGATGTCTTTTATGATACCTCGGCAATTCTTTCAGAACGACTTGTTGATGAGATTTCGATCAATCTTGAACGCAAAGAGCAGAGTATTCTTTTGCTGAACAGGCGTGGTTATCATACCTTTATAAGCTGCTGTGATTGTAAACAGACGGCTGTATGTCCGAATTGCAGTGTCCCTTTGACATATCATAAGATAAATAATAAGTTGATGTGTCATTATTGCGGGCATATCGAAAATATGATAACAGTATGTCCGAATTGCGGAAAAAATCATATTAAAAAGACTGGCTTTGGCACTCAAAAGGTTGAGGACGAGATAGAAAAGCTGTTTCCGAATGCCCGGATTTTAAGAATGGACGCAGATACCACATATTCTCGTACAGCTTATGAAAAGGGTTTTAAAGCATTTGAAAATGGTGAGTATGATATAATGCTTGGTACGCAGATGATAGCTAAGGGACTTGATTTTCCGAATGTTACCCTTGTCGGTGTTGTTTCTATAGATAAAGCACTTTTTTCCGGTGATTTCAGGAGCTATGAAAGAACCTTTTCACTTCTGACGCAGGTCGTTGGCAGGTGCGGACGAGGTAAAAAACAAGGAAGAGCTTTTATCCAGACCTTTGTTCCTGAGCATTATGTTATTAATCTTGCTGCAAAGCAGGATTATGAGGAGTTTTTTCGTCAGGAGATCGGAATGCGTAAGGCTTTGATCTATCCTCCGTTCTGCGATACCTGTCTTATAGAAATTTCCTCGGAAATAGATAAGCTTTCGGCATCTGCTTCACAGCTGTTTGTAGATTTCATCAAGCAAAGAGTTGATGAAGAAAAGGTGAAAATACCTCTGGTCGTGCTCGGGCCGTCACGCTGTACATACGAAAAGCTTAACGGTAGATTCAGATACAGAGTTATTATAAAATGCAAAAATAATGCAGAATTCAGAAGCTTTATTGGTAGTATATATAAAGTCTGTTTAAAAAAGCCTGAATTTTCAAACACAAGAATCTATATCGATATTAATGGCGATATAAGTATTTGATCAAGGAGTTTTACTATGGCATTGAGAAATATTGTTAATAAATCGGACGATGTACTGCACAAAGCATGCAGACCAGTTGAAAAATTTGATGAAAAGCTTGCGGTTTTACTTGACGATATGGCAGAAACTATGTATAAAGCTAAGGGAGTTGGTCTTGCCGCACCGCAGGTCGGTATGCTGCGCAGAGTTGTTGTCATTGATATCGGCGATGGTTTGGTTGAGCTTATCAATCCTGTTATTGTAAAAAAAACAGGCAGACAAAGAGAGATCGAAGGCTGTCTTTCCTGTCCGAACGAATGGGGTTATGTAAAACGTCCAATGAATGTTACTGTAAAGGCACAAACCCGTACAGGTGAATTTATTGAAATTAAAGCAAGGGATTTCTTTGCAAGAGCAATTTGTCATGAGCTTGATCATCTGGATGGTCATCTCTTTACAGAAAAAGTTGACGAATGGGTCGATCCTAAGGATCTTGAAGATGCTAATTAAGCAAAAGGGAGATTGTTGATGAATATTGTTTTTATGGGTACGCCTGATTTTGCTGTTCCATGTCTTAGGGCATTGGTTGAAAGCGGAGAAAATGTTTCGGCAGTTTTTACCCAGCCTGATAAACCAAAGGGAAGAGGTATGAAACTCCTCCCTCCACCTGTAAAGGTGATGGCTTTGTCACTTGATATTCCTGTCTATCAGCCATTAAGCCTGAAAAAAGGTGAGGAGGCTGAAAAAACATTACAGTTATTGAAGGATATTTCTCCCGATATGATTGTTGTTGTTGCATATGGAAAAATTCTTCCGAAAGAAATTCTTGATTTACCCAAATATCACTGTATAAATGTTCATGCTTCACTTTTGCCAAGATATCGAGGTGCAGCGCCGATACAGAGAGTAATTCTCAATGGAGAAAATGTTACAGGTGTTACAACAATGCTTATGGCTGAAGGCCTTGATACGGGTGATATACTTCTTTCTGCTGAAACAGAAATCGGAGTAAATGAAACAGCTTCGGAGCTTCATGATAGATTATCCGAAATGGGTGCACGACTTCTGGTTGAAACAATAAAAGGTGTAAAGCAAGATATCATTACACCTATTTCGCAGGATGATTCACTTTCAAACTATGCGGCGATGATCACAAAGGAGCTTTGCCCGATAGATTTTAATAAAAGTGCTGTTGAGATTCATAGGCAGATTTGCGGCCTTTCATCATCGCCTTGTGCAAACGCTGTCTATAATGGTAAGAAAATTAAAATATATAAATCAGAAATGACAGGTGAAAAATCAAATTCAGTTCCTGGAACAATTGTAAATGAAAAAAAATTTACAGTAGCTTGTGGAGATGGAAATACCATAACTTTTCTTGAGATTCAGGCAGAAGGCGGAAAAAGAATGAAAACTGCCGATTATTTAAGAGGCAAGCCTGTTGTTAAGGGAGAAATTCTTTCTTGATTTTTTGAATTATGAAAAGGAGTATGCTTATGCTTGATCCGACTTATATCTTGGTCATTCCTGCTCTTGTTTTTGCTTTTATAGCTCAGATTCTCGTAAAAACAACGTTTAAAAAGTACAGCGAGGTTTATAGCGTCAAAGGAATCACAGCTGCTGATGCAGCAAAAAAAATTCTTGATGAAAACGGACTTTACAATGTAAGGATAGAACGTGTAAGCGGCGAGCTTACAGATCATTATGATCCTACGGCTAATGTCATTAGGCTATCCGAAGCGGTTTATGACAGCACGTCTGTAGCCGCCATTGGTGTTGCCGCACATGAATCAGGTCACGCTATCCAACACGCAGTAGGTTATGCGCCGATAAGTATCAGAAATGCGATTCTTCCTTTTGCTCAGATTGGCTCACAGCTTGCTATGCCGCTTGTTTTGCTTGGGCTTGTTATCAGCCGTTTTTCGTTTCTTATAAATATAGGAATTGTTGTTTATCTTGCTGTAGTTTTATTTCAGCTTGTAACCCTACCCGTTGAGTATGATGCAAGCGGAAGGGCGTTAAAAGTGCTTGATGGCATACTTGATTCTAATGAAAACGCAAAGGCAAAAAAGGTTCTGACTGCTGCTGCATTGACTTATGTAGCTGCTTTATTCTCCGCACTTACAACCTTGATACGACTTATTCTTTTATCAAACAGCAAAAGAAGATAAAATCTGAAAGGAGTGCGATTCGTTATTCGAATCGCTTGAAAAATGATTTCACCAAGATATATTGCTTTTGAGCTTTTGGTAAAGCTTGAAAATAATGCGTATTCAAACATAGCTCTTAATAATGTACTTCATGATTCAGATTTGACAGCAAGGGATAAAGCATTTATTTCAAGGATCTTTTATGGTGTTATCGAACGCAGAGAAACGCTTGATTATTTAATTACTTTGTATAGTTCAAAGCCTTTACAAAAGATTGATATCCAGACAAAAAATGTTCTGCGTATGGGATTCTATCAGCTTTTATACATGGATTCAGTTCCTGACAACGCCGCAGTGAATGAATCTGCGGAGCTTATTAAACAGATCGGCAGGAAAAGTGCTGCAGGCTTTATAAATGCGATATTAAGAAGCTTTATTCGAGATGATAAAAAGATTTCTGCTCCTGAAAGTAAGCTTAAAGCCTTTTGCGTTGAATATTCCTGTTCTGAAATTCTTGCCGAAAAACTGATAGATCAATATGGATATGAAAAATCAGCTGATTTTTTGAAACGATCGCTTGAACCTCATAAGCTTTATTTGAGAGTGAATAACACGAAAATCGATTGTGATAAACTTCTTGATGACTTTGCAGGTAAAGGAATCTATGCCAGAAAAAATGATATGGTTGAAAATTGTATCGAAGCAGAGGCTTTTGGCTCTGTAGAAGAAAATGCATTCTTTAGACAAGGACTCTATCACATACAGGATCTATCTTCCCAGCTTTGCTGTACTGCACTTGCTCCCAAAAAAGGCGAAAGAATACTTGATATCTGCTCCGCTCCGGGTGGAAAGGCTTTTACCATTACAGAGATGACAGATGATGAATGTGAGCTTTTTGCTTGTGAGCTTCACGAAAAACGTGTAAAGCTTATAAAAAAAGGCGCGGAACGTCTTAACCTGAAAAGTATTAAAGCTTTACAGAATGACGCAAAGCAGTTTAATCCCGATTTCCCTGTATTTGATAAGATCTTATGCGATGTTCCTTGTTCGGGAATTGGAGTAATACGTTCAAAGCCTGAAATCAAGTATGCAGATCTAAGCAGATTTGATAAGCTTCCCGAGGTTCAGCTTGAAATATTGAAAACCGCTTCAAAATACTTGAAAATCGGGGGAGAATTGGTTTATTCAACCTGTACTGTGTTGAAAGAAGAAAATGAGTTTGTTGTAAATAGATTTCTTGAAGAGAATAAAGGCAGATTTGAGGGAGTTTCATTTCTGGAGGAGTTAGGTCAGCCTTTTGGGGGAAATATGGTTTCCATTATTGCTGAAGGTTTCGATTGCGAGGGCTTTTTTATCAGCAAGCTTCGCAGAATCAATTGAGGTGACATTTTGAAAAAGGATATTCTTTCATATTCGCTTGATGAATTATGCTCTGTTTTATCTGAAATGGACGAAAAGAAATTTCGTGCAAAGCAAGTTTATGAGTGGCTTCACGTCCGACGAGTTTCATGTTTTGAAGAAATGAGCAACATTTCAT
>CAYNXA010000062.1:0-8891 GCA_964401015.1 uncultured Oscillospiraceae bacterium | reverse complement strand
GATATGTCGGACGCCGATGTGATCGAAAACGGAAAATTCGTATTTCTGCGCGGCGGAAAGGGCGGATTCGGCAACACGCATTTTGCCACGCCGACACGTCAAGCGCCGAATTTTGCCAAAGCGGGACTTAAAGGCAAAGAAATGAACATCGCGCTTGAATTGAAAATGCTTGCCGACGTCGGATTGGTCGGTATGCCGAGTGCGGGAAAATCGACGATCTTATCCATGCTCAGTGCCGCGAAGCCGAAAATCGCCGACTATCATTTTACGACGCTTTCCCCCATTTTGGGCGTTGTCGACACGAAAGCGGGCGGATTCGTTCTTGCCGACATTCCGGGACTTATCGAAGGCGCACACGACGGTATGGGGTTGGGACACGAATTTTTGCGTCACATCGACCGCTGTCGCATTTTGGTGAATGTCGTCGACGCTTCGGGACAAGAGGGACGCGACCCGCTCGATGATGTTTTGACCATTCGAAATGAGTTGCAGCTCTATAATCCCGAATTGCTCACCCGTCCGATGTTGTTGGCGGCAAACAAAATCGACATGATGAGCGACGAGACAAAAGAAAGACTGCAAAAGTATGCCGACGAAAGCGGCATGCCGATCTTCTTTTTATGCGCGGGAATCGGTGAGGGCGTTCGCGAGCTTGCCGAAGAGATTGCCGTGAAGTTGCGCGAACTTCCGCCGCTCAAGGTATACGAATCCGAATTGGACATAAACGCTTTTGAGAACGAATTGCCGAGCGAAGAAATCACCGTCACCAATCGAAACGGGGTCTACGAAGTGGAAGCCGAGCGCATCATCAACGTTATCAATTCGATCAACTTTACCGACCGCGAATCGTTCGCGTATTTCCAGAAAATTTTGCGCAAGTCGGGCATTATTGCCGCCTTGGAAGAAAAAGGCATCAACGAAGGCGATATCGTGAGTCTTTACGGTGTCGAATTCGAATATTACCGCTGAGCATATTGAAGCAACGAAAGGAAAACAAATGTCTTTTTATATATACGCCGCCGTTTCCACATTGGTCGCGTGGTTTATCGGCTTGGTAATCGACGCCAATGTCACCCCCGATACGCTCGGCATCACAGGATTGCGAATCGTTTTTCCGATATTGGCAATGGGCCTTTTTATTATTAAAGCAATCCGCGATCAAAAGGGGCGCTAAAAGCGCGCGGCTTTGTGACAAAGCGAACCATATAATTTTGTCCATAGCTTATATAACGTGAAAACGGCTCCGTTCAAACCGAACAGAGCCGTTTTTTTTGAAAAATACCTTATTCTTCGTTTTCGCAGGTGACAAGGCTACGGAAATAGGCGGCGTTTGCCGCATAATAGTCGTCATCAAAAGGATTCAAAACACGCAACTTGGTTTTGGAACGCAAACAGAGGATCGCATTCGACGGCAGATATTTGAGATCGGTGGACTTATAACACGGCAAATCCGCAAGCCGAATGCCGTATTCATCGACGGCGTATTCGGGAATCTCGTCCAATATCTCATCGAGCGGCGTCAAAAATTCTTTCATAGAGGGGTAGATTGCCTCATCGATAAGGTAGATCACCGCCGTGCCCGACGCATTTTGATTGTAGAAGATCATTTGTTGGGTATCGTCACCGCCGACCGCTTGCATGGTATCGGCAAGGACGGCATTGTTTTGGTCGGTTGCAAGCGATATGCGAATAAACTCGACGGTCTTTATGCCGTCGCCGTTATAGTCCTCTTCCATCAGCGAAGAAAAAGCGGAATCGATATAGTCGATGTATTGATTCGAAACGATTTCGGGACCCGCATACATGACCGTCACGTCGGGGTCGTTTTTTTCCGCGCATTGTGCAAGGCACACGAACGCAAAAATCACCACGACCAAACCGAAAAGGATAAACCATTTGTAATAAAACCAAATGTGTTCGATCTTTTGCGGGAATGTGAGATTCTTTATGCTCTGTTTGATTCGTTGATTTTCGTCCATATGCGTCCGCCTCCCTTGAAAAAACGGTTTTACGATTTGTATCCATTGTACAACACTACGGAAGAAAAGTCAAGAAATATCGATTCGCTGTTGCAATTCTTTTCGATTTTTGGTATAATCGAACCGAACGCATTTCAAATACATTTTTACAAGGAGTATTACGCATGGATAATTTGAACGGATTACAGGTTTTGGCACGCGTAAACGGTCAACCGATCACCGCCGCCGAAGTAGATGCCGCCATTCTCGCCATGGGACGCAAAGGCGAACAATTTCAAAGCCCCGAAGGACGAAAAGCCGTATTGGAGCAATTGGTCAACAAAAAACTGTTTTTGACCGACGCCGCCAAAAATTTATACGAATACGACCCGAAATTCAAAGCCGAATTTCAAAAATTAAAAGAGGATATGTTGGCCAATTTCGCAATCGCCAAGGCGGTCGAAAACGTGCGCGTATCCGACGACGAAGCGAAAGCCTTTTTCGAAGAAAACAAAGCCGATCTCAATTCCGGCGAAACGGTTGCCGCTTCGCATATTTTGGTGGACAGCGAAGAAAAAGCAAACGATATCAAGGAGCAGATTCAAAGCGGCGCGATTTCTTTTGAGGATGCCGCTCGCAAGTTCAGCAGTTGTCCGTCAAACGAACAAGGCGGTTCGCTCGGCGAATTTACGCGCGGACAAATGGTGCCCGAATTCGACGAAGCTTGTTTTTCGATGGAAGTCGGCGAGCTGCGCGGTCCCGTCAAGACTCAATTCGGTTACCATCTTATCAAACTTACCGCCAAGAACGATGCAAAGCCGATCGCTTACGAAGAAATTGCCGAACAAATCAAGCAAAAGTTGCTTTCCGACAAGCAACAAGCTGCCTATCTTTCGAAGATCAATCAGCTGAAGATTCTTTATCCGGTGGATATGCTTTAATCTTCGAACCGTATGTAAGCAGGCAACACGCATTTGTCACCGTGTATATTGTTCTTGAGGAAAGACCCGCGAGGGTCTTTCCTCTTTTTTCTTTTTCTTTTTTCTCTTTCGGTCGTTTCGCCGAATCGCTCCGTTCGGTTTACACCGTCCCCTGTATCGTCCGCAAACATTTGCGCATAGTCTTGATATGGGACTCTTTTTTGAAAGGTGGAACGATTTATATGACTTGCATGACGACCACTATGGATAAAGTTTTATGCGGACGGCGTTTTACGGTCGTTCGTACCGATACCGAAAGTTCTTTACGGAAACGATTATGTGATCTCGGCATTACGCGGGGCGCGGAAATTTGCTGTCTTTTCAAAAGTCCGCTCGGCGATCCCATCGCCTACCGTGTTTGCAACACCGTGTTGGCGCTTCGAAAAGCCGACACGCGGCGAATCGAGGTGACGCCGCTTGAATAATACGCTTTCTTCTTCACACACAATTTCCGCCAAAACTCCGCTTATCGCGCTGGTCGGCAATCCGAACGTGGGAAAAAGTTCGGTTTTCAATTTGCTCACGGGATTACATCAGCATACGGGAAATTGGTCGGGCAAAACCGTTCACAATACCGTCGGCACCTGTAAAATCCGCAATCAAAGTTATCTTATCGCCGATCTGCCGGGGACGTATTCGCTCACGCCCGAATCGAATGAAGAAAAAGCGGCGCGTGATTTTATCGCATTCGAAAGACCGGATCGGATCGTATACGTATGCGGCGCGCTTTCGCTCGAACGAAATCTTTTTATGTGCCGCGAACTCGGTATGTTCGGACGGCCGATGATCGTTTGCGTCAACATGACCGACGAGGCGAAAAAGCAAGGCAAGAAAATCGATTTTGATGCGCTTTCTTTTCGGCTGGGGCTTCCCATTGTGCCGGTTTGCGCCAAAAAGAACAAAGGGCTTGAGCTTTTGCGAAACGCGATCTACGATTCTCTCGAATACGGCGGGACGCCCCCGCCGATACCACACTTTTCAAAAGAACAGGAAAAGCTTATCGCCGATTTCGAAAAGGAATTGCCGTCCGATTGCAAACGTTTTCCGACGCGGGTATTGGCAGTCAAATCTCTGGCGGGCGACCAAGATTTTCTGCATGAATTTTCGCTGTGTGAGCCGTTTATTCTTCCGAACGACGGTGAGCTATACGAAAAGGCAAAAGCCTTTTTGCACGAAAACGGCACCGATGCGCGCGCTTTTTCCGAAGCGCTTTCGGAACACGGTGTCGCGGAATGTCGCGCGATAACCGCTTTTTGCGTTTCGACGGGCAAAGAACAAGCCGATCGCGCCGACCGTATTCTTACGGGAAAATATACCTCCTATCCGTTTATGCTGTTACTCTTGGCACTCGTTTTTTGGATCACGATCCGAGCCGCCAATTATCCATCGGAATTGCTCAGTCATCTTTTCGGAGTCGCGGAAGAATTCTTTTTGTCCTCGCTTGCCGATCTCGGCGTTCCGCCGCTTTGGATCTCGCTTTCGGTCGGCGGCGTGTGGCGAGTCGTTGTTTGGATCGTCGCGGTCATGCTCCCGCCGATGGCAATCTTCTTTCCCCTCTTTACGCTGCTCGAAGATTCGGGGTATTTGCCGCGAATCGCATTCAATCTCGACCGCGCGTTTGCGGCATGCGGCACTTGTGGCAAGCAAGCGTTGACCATGTGCATGGGATACGGCTGTAATGCCGTCGGGGTTTGCGGCTGTCAAATCATCGGCTCGGAACGTGAACGACTGATTGCGATTTTGACCAACAGCTTTTCTCCGTGCAACGGGCGATTTCCGATGATGATCGCGCTGATCGCCATGTTTTCGGGCGTGACAAACAGCTTTTTGCAGTCGGCGATCCTTTGCGCGATGATCGTTTTTTCGATCGTTTGCACCTTCGGCGTATCGAAGCTTTTGTCAGTTTCCCTTTTGCGTGGAAAACCGTCGTCGTTTGTTTTGGAGCTTCCCCCTTACCGCATGCCGCGCATCGGGAGCGTTCTGGTTCATTCGTTGAAAGATCGTACTTTGTCGGTACTGTTTCGCGCCGTAACGGTCGCGGTTCCGTGTTCGATCTTACTTTGGATAGCGGCGCAAATTCCGACGGCGCACGGTACGCTTTTGACAACCGTGTCGCATTTTCTCGACCCGACGGCGCGTGTTTTCGGATTGGACGGCGCCATACTTTTGGCATTTGTTTTGGGAATCCCCGCCAACGAGATCGTGATCCCGATCCTTATGATGATCTATCTTTCGGGAAGCGAGCTTGCGGCATACGAAAACCTCGACGCGCTGAAAGCGGTTTTTACGGCAAACGGATGGACGATCAAGACCGCCGTTTGTACCTGTGCTTTTGCGCTGCTGCATTGGCCGTGCGCCACCACACTTTTGACAATCAAAAAACAAACCGCAAGCGTGCGTTGGACCTTACTTGCGTTTCTGATTCCGACGGCGTGCGGACTTTTGACCTGTTTTGTTCTCAATACGCTCCTTACGTTTTGCGGGCTGTGAGCACGAATCGGCACGTATGAGCGGTACATTTGTCGATTTTTTTGCAAAAACGCGCCGACAAATATTGACAAGAAAAAACGCGTTTGCTATAATGGTGATGGTAACGATGTCGTTTCCCGAAAAGACGTCGTGCCAAAATACTACGAAGAAATGAGGAAGAAACATGAAGATTTGCCCGAAATGCAACGTGCAATTGGACGACGGAGCCGTATTTTGCCACCACTGCGGTCAAAAGCAAGACGGTTTTGACTTTGCACAACAAAATCCCGGCTATTATGCCGCACCGAATCCGTACGATCACACATCGGAGTTTTCCGCCAAAGACATATCCGACAACAAGGTCGTATCCATGCTCGTCTATTTGGCGGGATTTATCGGCATTATCATTGCCCTTCTTGCGGCAAATGCGTCGCCATATGCGGGTTTTCACGTTCGACAGGCATTGAAATTCACCGTGATTGAAACTTTGACGGCGATCGTAACGGCGCTTTTGTGCTGGACCTTTATCGTACCGATAGCCGCCGGTATCTTTTTCCTTGTATTGTTTGTCATTAAGATCATCGCATTCTTCCAAATCTGTCAAGGAAAAGCAATCGAACCTGCCCTCATTCGCAGTTTCGGCTTTTTGAAATAAACCGATTTGAAAATCGGTCGATTTTCCGTACCGAACAAAAAGGAGGTAGTTTTATGTTTTGTCCGAATTGCGGTGCCAAAAATGCGGACGATTCCGCTTTTTGTCAAAATTGCGGCACGTCGTTGCACGAAGAAGAAGCAACCGTACGGGAAGAATTTGAGGCGACGCCCTCCGCCGCCGAAACGGTTTCTTCCGCTCCCGCCGCCATCTGTCCGAACGATTCGATTCGCACTTTTTTGAAATTGCTCGGTTCCTCTCCCCTCTTTTTGACCGCCGCCGTTTCGTATACGGTGTCCGTCTTTTTCTCGATCGTGTCCTCGGTCATCGGAATCAACTTCGGTATGCTGGCTTATCAGCTGTATAAGCTTGCCGACGAATTCGGGATCGATCGTTCTTACGTACATTCGTTTTTCGACGGTATGCGTACGGGGTCGGTCATCGGGGCGGTATCCGGTGCGATTCCCACGATTTTGTTTGCAATCGGTTTGTGGCTGATCTATGCGTCCTGTTCGGATCGGTATGACCCGTATATCAAGACAAGCGGACTTACGTTGATAAAAGTTTTGCAGATCTTAAAACTTATCGGCGTTTGCCTTACGACTTTCTTTGTGCTCGCGGTGCTTCTTGTGTTGGTTTTCGCTTCGAACGCGTATTTTTCCGCAGCCGAGATCGCCGAGGGGTCGGTTTTCGTTGTGATATTCGGCGTTCTTACCGTGCTTGTCACGTTGATGCTCGCGCTGTCGATCGTTTACAACGCTTTGGCACTTCATACCGTAAACCGCATCAAAAAAACGGCTTTGAACGGCGCGTTTTGCGGTTACGCATCGGGCTTTGTCGGCGTTATGCTGATCCTCGGCAGTCTTTTTACTTTCATGGGCTCGATTCCGACGTTTGTTTTCGGCGGAGGCTTTTCGGGTCTCGGCACGATCGCATCGGGCGTTGCCTCTTTCTGCTTCGGTCTTTTGATATTCCGATTCAACAAGACGCTTCGCACTTATACGGAACGTCCCTGCGTCCCGCCGCAACAGGCAGCTTTTGAGGGATCGGGCGCGTCGGTTTGAAAAGACGACGACGCTTTACTTGAAAATGATTTTCGACTTCGGGAAGGATCCTCGGCGTGGGTCCTTCCTTTTCTTGCGCTTTTTTGCGCTCTCTTGCGTTCCTTTCGCACACGGCTCATTAAACGGGTTGGCAAAATTCACAAAATGTAAACGGCGCGGCGTATCGGTTCCCCGAAGAAAAAGCGGTTTCGCCCGACATTCGAAAAGCAAAATTATATTTATATATGTAGAAAAAAACGCAACAAGAAAACGGAAGAAAAATGTTTCGATTTTGAGCGTCTATCATTTTACCGCAAAGTCACAGTTTATTTACTTTTAACCGTATTTATTTCCACTAACGGACCCCCCTTGCGGTGTATAATAACAGGCGGTATAAAACACTCTGTTATTTGAGAAAGGAGCCTGTCGTATGAGTAAACGACAACGCATACGCGCCTTGCTTTTGTTCGGTGCCGTAATCGTGCTTCTGTTGTGCGGAATTTTTCTGACCGGAAGCAACGGCGAAGAAGAAGCGATCGGCGAGGTCATGCGTAACGAAGTGTTACACGAAAGCGGCAAAGTCGCACTCGGAACGCTTATGGTCAATCCGGGATTGATTTCCGCCTTTACGGTAACCGCCTTTTTATTTGTTTTTTGCTTGATCGTTCGGTTGTTTGTCATTCCGCGATTTAAGCGCATTCCGGGAAAATTTCAGTTGCTTTTGGAACAAGCGGTCGGGCTTTTCGATCGATTGGCAAAATCCAACAGTCCGCATCGCAACTGTTTTCTCGGTGCTTATGTGTTTACGGCGGGAACGTATATTTTTATCGGAACGCTGTTTGAATTGTTCGGTTTTCAAGTACCGTCGACAAGCGGCACTTCTTTGACAATGCCGGCGCCTTTGTCGGACATCAACGGCGCGATCGCGCTCGGCTTTTTATCCTACGGCGTCATTCTCGGCGGCGGACTTGCAGCAAACGGATTTTCGGGCGTTTTGCACGCGCTGAAAGATTTTTCCTTGCCGATTTCCATGAGTTTTCGTCTGTTCGGCGCTTTGCTGAGCGGTGCATTGGTCACCGAACTCGTCTATTATTACACCAATTTAAGCTACGTTTTGCCCGTTATCGTGGCGATCCTTTTCACCTTGCTTCACGCTTTGATCCAAGCATACGTTTTGACTATGCTGACGGCGCTTTTCTACGGTGAAGTTACCGAAAAGCAAGAAAAGCATAAAAACCGAAAAAAATCGGCAAGTTCCAAAAAATCCATTCAAAACAATGCAACTCTCGGAGGTAATTGACATGAAAAACACAACCAAAACCATTCTTTCGATTCTCTTTATATTCACCCTTTTGTTTATGGTAGCACTGCCTGTTCTTGCCGATACCGTTGATTCGGATTCCGACGGTGCGACCGTTGCGGTTACCGCAGAAGAGGCGCCCGCCGACGACGCAAAGACCGGAAAAGCGCTCGCCGCCGCCCTTGCCGTGGGAATTGCCGCTGCCGCAGGTGCTATATCCATGGGACTTGCCATTGCCAAATCGGCGGAAAGCATCGCGCGTCAGCCCGAAGCCGAAGGAAACATCCGTACCGCTCTCATGTTGGGTCTGGTATTTATCGAAACCGCTATTATTTATGCGTTGATCGTCGGCATTTTGATCATCTTTGTTCTGTAATACAGGTGGTGAAATGGTATGAATCTGCCTTTGAATATCGATCTGCAACAGGTTTTGCTGCATCTGTTGAACTTTACGCTGTTGCTTGCCGTCTTGTATTTTTTGCTGTACAA
>CAYNXA010000061.1:0-8922 GCA_964401015.1 uncultured Oscillospiraceae bacterium | reverse complement strand
ATTTGGGGCTGATAAACGAATAGGTTTGAACTTCGAAAAGTCCTTGACCGACGAGAAGATTCTTTACGGCGTCGTAATACTTTTGCGTGTCGTTGCGCTTGCCGACCAACGATTCGGCAACGAATTTGGTCGATTGGATCGCGTTGTAGCCGTAAATACGAACGACTTCTTCGGCGATATCCTGCATACAAAGCAGATCGGCACGGAACGACGGGGGATAGAGCTTGCCGTCTTTTTGTTCGATTTCAAGGAGCTTGAAAGTGTCAAGCATGAAATCTTTCGAAATGTCGGTACCGAGGAAACGGTTGATGACGTCGGCGTCGAAATCGATAACCGCGCACTTCGGCTTCTTTCCGTAAATGTCGATGATACCGTCGACTACTTCGCCCGCACCGAGTTCTTCGATCAGCTCACAAGCGCGTTGAACGGCGGCGTAGGTGTTTTCGGGATCCAATCCTTTTTCGTAACGACCGCTTGCTTCGGTACGAAGTCCCAGCCCACGCGAGGTGGTGCGAACCGACGGACCGTAGAAGTTGGCGCTTTCGAATACGATAGTTTTGGTATTGTCGTTGATCTCACTGTTTTGACCGCCCATGACACCGGCAACGGCAACGGCGCGCTCACCGTCGGCGATCACGAGCATTTTGTCACCGAGCGTGCGTTCCACGTCGTCCAACGTCGTGATTTTTTCGTTTGCTTCGGCACGGCGAACGACGATTTTGCCGCCTTTCAAATAGTCGTAGTCGAATGCGTGCATCGGCTGACCGTATTCGAGGCAGACGTAGTTGGTAATATCGACAATGTTGTTGATCGGGCGGATACCGCAGTTGCGAAGACGGGTACGCAACCATTTCGGCGAAGGTTCGATTTTGATGTTTTTGACCATGCGTGCCGTATAGCGCGGGCAAAGGGCGGTGTCTTTTACTTCGACCGTCAAATGCTTTTCGATCGAATCGCCGTCGTGAACCCCTTTTACAACGGGGGTTTTAAGAAGAAACGGCTTGTGGTAGGAAGCGGCGGCTTCGCGTGCAAGTCCGATCATCGAAAGACAATCGGGACGGTTGGGGGTGATCTCAAATTCGACCACAACGTCGGTAAGCTCCAACACTTCGCGAATATCTTGCCCCACTTTGCAATCTTCTTGTAAAATGAAGATTCCGTTTTCGTCGGCATACGGAAAATCGTGCTGTGTTAAGCCCAATTCGCCGAGCGAGCAAAGCATACCGTTCGAGGGAAGTCCGCGCAGTTTTCCGGCTTTGATATGAACGCCGCCGGGCAAGTACGAATCGTGCTTGGCAACGGGTACAAGATCGCCGACCGCAATGTTTTGCGCACCGGTAATGATTTGAACCGGTTCACCGTCCCCCTCATCGATTTGACAGATCTGCAAATGGTCCGAGTCGGGGTGCTTTTCGATAGACAAAATTTTTCCGACCACCACGTTTTTGATTTCTTCGCCCAACGTTTCAAATCCTTCGACTTTGGAACCGGTGTCGGTCATGCGGTCGGAAAATTCTTTGGGTGTTGCGGAAATATCCACGTAGTCGGAAAGCCAATTCATAGATAAAAGCATTACGGCACCTCCTTAAAACTGCGACAAAAAGCGAATGTCGTTTTCGTATAACAAACGCATGTCGTCAATGTTGTATCGCGTCATAACCACGCGTTCGATACCCATACCGAACGCAAAGCCCGAATATTCGTTCGGGTCAATGTCACAGCGGCTCAAAACGTCGGGGTGTACCATGCCCGCACCCAAAATTTCGATCCAGCCTTCGCCCTTGCACAAGCGACAGCCCTTGCCGCCGCAAACAAAGCACGAAACGTCCACTTCGGCAGACGGTTCGGTAAAGGGGAAGTGATGGGGACGGAAACGGATCTTGGTATTCGAACCGAACATATTCTGCGCGAATAATTCGAGTGTGCCTTTCAGATCGCCCATCGTGATACCCTTGTCGACAACCAGTCCCTCCAATTGGTGGAACATGGGCGAGTGGGTGGCGTCGATGGCGTCGGAACGGTAGACACGTCCGGGAGAGATCATACGAATGGGGGGACGCTTCTTTTCCATAGCATGGATCTGTACCGAGGACGTCTGCGTGCGAAGCAATACGTTCGAATCGATATAGAAAGTGTCTTGTGTGTCACGGGCGGGGTGTTCGGGGGGGATGTTGAGGGCGGTGAAATTGTAATAGTCGTATTCCACTTCGGGACCGTCAACGATCTCAAAACCGAGACCTACGAAGATGTCCTCCATTTCCTTTTGAACGGCGCTGATCGGGTGAAGTTTGCCGAGAGGAGCGGTCTTTGCGGGCAAAGTTACGTCGATGGTTTCTTCGCGAAGCTTGCGTTCGAGTTCAGCTTTCTGTGCCTTTTCTTTTGCTTGATTAAAGGCGTTTTCGATGTCGGTGCGTACTTCGTTGGCAAGCTGTCCCATGATCGGACGTTCTTCGGCGCTTAACACACCCATTCCTTTCATGACGGCAACAAGTTCACTTTTTTTGCCGAGATACTTGACTTTGAAATCTTCAAGGTCTTTGGAGATCGGTTCGCCCGATGCGGAAATGCTTGCCAAAGCTTCCAATGCATGCGTGCGGATCTCTTGGAGCTTTTCTTTCATGGTGTTCTCCTTTTCTTTGTTGTTGATAGGCGAGGGATTTTATGTTGACGAGATTTTTCGTCAAGAAAACCATACGAATGATTCCGACTGTCGACCTCATCGTCCCGATTGCCTTGCGTATTTTTGAACGAAAAAAAGCCCCTATTTAAGCAAAGCGATAAATCGATTGCTTCATAGGGACGACAAAAGCCGCGGTACCACCCTTTTTTGCCGAAAACGGCACACTCAAAAACCGAAACGACCGACGACACCGAAAAAGCATAAAAGCAAAAACGGAAGCGAAACCAGCCGTCGAAAAAAATGACCGCCGATCTTCGTCAATCGAAAAAATCGAATCGATTCTTTTTGCCGTTAACGGGGCATACCGTCGCAAGCTAATTCGGTTCACCTGCGCCACTCCAAAGCGAAAAGCCAAACGTCACATAAGTCGGATCTTTTCAGCAAACAGATCCTCTCTGCGGACTCATGAAATCGACGGGGCACTCTTTTTCCTCGCGTTTGAAAAATAGGGTATGAAATTCTCGTTTTTAACATGGGAATTATAGCACAAAAACGTGCAAAAAGCAAGAGTTTCCTGCCATTTCTTTGCAAAATTCACAGTTTATTCACGACGTTTTTCGACCAAAAATGGCGATATTCGGAGAAAAAGCAGGATGTTGCCAAGGATTTGCCGTGGCAAGCGTTAGGTATCCGATTCAATTTTTCTCGTTTCGAAACGAGAAAGCCGCTTGCCGTTCAGTACGGCGTCGACCAACTTTTCCCCCTTGTATACGAGCTTCAGCGAGAAAAACGGCGACGGTTCGCGAATCAATTCGAGAAAAATCTTGTCCCCCTCCCAAAGCGTCAGGTCATACAATTCGTCCTTTTTTATCCATTCGAGCGTCCCTTCGTCACATTCGGAAATATTTCCCGTGAAACGGTCGGAAGTAAACAAATGCATATGTTGACATTCCCATTCGTCGCTGACAAAGGTCACGATTCCGCGATACGAATAAGCGGTCAACGTAAGCCCCGTTTCTTCGAAAACTTCTCGCAAAAGACAGTCTTCGGGGCTTTCGTTTTCTTCGAATTTTCCGCCGATTCCGATCCATTTATCGCGATTTTCGTCGTTTTCTTTCTTGATTCGGTGCAACATTAAGTATTTTTCATTTTTTTCGATATAACAAAGCGTAGTTTGTTTCATGCGTTTTCTCCCGTAATGTCACGCAAAAGGCGCTCGACTTGGCTTTCGTCGTATACGTTGACGCCGATTTTCTTCAATGCTCGAACGGTCATACCGTCCCCGTCGGTAAGCTGCCCCGAAAAACTGCCGTCGTAGATGCGACCGTTGCCGCACGACGGACTTTTCGCTTTCAAAAGGGCGTAGCGTATCCCGAACTTTTCGCAGAGCTCGGCGGCAAGACGGGCTCCTTTTTCGTATTGCTCGGTCACATCGTCCTCGTTTTTCGAGAGAACCCGTGTGCCGACAATTTCCGACGGCGGTCGCGGGGTGGGAAGCCCGCCGTAACATTCGGGACAAAAAGGAATTACTTCGTGTTTTCCCGATAAATCGGACAGATCGTAGCTTTTGCTTTCGCCGTCATAGCGGCAGGAAATACCCAAAAGGCAAGCGCTGACCAACAGTTTCATAAAAATATATCCTCATTGTGACAGGTTACCGATAAAAAAGCAGGTGCGCTGCAAGCTCACGGGGGAGTGGCGCACCTGATTTTCGAAATTCAATACTTTGCGATGCAATTCAAAATCGCTTCAACACCGTCGTGTGTCATGACACGCGGGTTGGTTGCCGTGCAGGCATCGTTAAGCGCACTTTGAATGATCGCTTCTTTTTGCGCTTCGTAGGCCTCTTTTTCGACACCCGCTTCTTTTAAGGTCGCGGGAATCTTGCATTCGCGCTCCATATCGGCGATCTTATCGCACAAGGCGTTGACTGCCACACGAACATTGGTCGAACGTATTCCGAGACGCGACGCGATAGTTGCAAGCTTGAGAGCCGCCGTACCGTAGTCGTTTTTGGAAAAGCTGTCGCCAAGCTCTGCGTTATAGCGCATAACGTGCGGAAGCAAAAGAGCATTGGCGCGACCGTGCGGTATATGGAACTTTGCACCGAGCGCATGGGCGATACCGTGATTGACACCCAAGCTTACGATGTTGAACGACATACCGGCAAGGCAAGAAGCCTTATGCATTTTGTCACGCGCCGTCAAGTCGTTTCCGTCTTTAACCGCGCGAGGCAAATATTCGAACGCAAGTTCCAATGCTTTTTCGGCGAGTGCGTCGGAAAATTCGTTTGCCGCCGTCGAGATATACGCTTCGAGCGCATGGGTAATGGCGTCAAAGCCCGTGTCGGCGGTAATGGACGGCGGTGCGGACGCAACCAAAGCCGGGTCCAAAATTGCCACGTCGGGTTGCAATTCCTCGTGAACGAGCGGATATTTTACGCCCGCTTCTTTGTCGGTGATGACCGCAAATTGCGTAACTTCCGAACCGGTTCCACTGGTAGTGGGGATTGCGACAAGCTTGATATCCTGTTTTTTGCCCGAACGCTTTGCCATCAAAATCACGGCTTTAGCCGCGTCGATCGACGAACCGCCACCCAAAGCGACGACAACATCGGCATTCGCTTTCAGCAAAAAGTCAAGACCTTGTGCAATCAGTTCGATCGGCGGGTCGGGGCGGACATCGCCGAAAATTTTGACCGAGGCACAAGCCGAAAGCTTGGCGGCGATCTTTTCGGCAACGCCGCTTTTCACCATAAACGGATCGGTGAAAACAACGGCGTTTACGCCTTTGTATTGCGACAAAACGTCCAATGCATTTTCATCAAAGCATACGTTTGTCGGTAATTTGAACGTATTCATGGATCGTGTACCCTTTCAGAAAAAACGCTTAAAGAATCGAATCCCAAAGACGCTTATCCGGATTGGGGATAATAGAGCTGTCGAGCAACATACCGTTATCGCTGACTTCGAGGCGTGCACGTTCGATTGCCGCGGTAACCGCCGCAACGTCGCCCGTAATAAGCATGTAGGATTTACCGCACATACCGCGCGCAACGCGAAGTTCGATCAAGTCAACAAGCGAGGTCTTGGCAGCGGCGTCGGCGGCGGAAATGATATCGGCCGCATTGAATGTTTCGAGTACACCGAGAGCCTTTACGTCCTCAACATGGCTTGCACCGTAGAGGGCGGGGAACAAAGATTCGTGCGGATTACCCAAAACGAAACTGCCGATCAGTTTGCTGTCAAAACGGTTCTTGACCGAATCGACCGACGCCTTTACGGCACTGAGATCGCCTGTGATAATAACGATATATTTGCCCGGACAAACAGGCTGGCTTTCCACAACTTCCACTTCCGCGGTCTTGAGCATCAAGTCGGCGCTCTGAATACCGGCGGAAACGGTCTGGAGCTCAACCATTCCGATTGCTTTACTCATGGATCGTAACCGTAAGTTTTCATCGCTTGGCGATGAAAAGCTTCCTTTCTCCCCGCATGTTTGCAAAGAACGATTTTCTGCGGGGTAAAAATCGAATTATTGTACGTCTGTACGTCGCATATCCGTTTTCGGTGCTTTCAGCAAATATGCCGCACACCGAAAGACCGTTACGCTTCGATCAGTACGAAACGCTCGTTTGCTTCCACAACTTTACCGTCGATCGAAGCGTGAACCGGCAAGGAAAGCTTGCCTTCGGCGGCATTGCCGATGATCTGACCGCACGTTACCTTGTCGCCTTTGGAAACGGCACAGGAAGCGGGAACACCGATGCTTTGCGAGAGCATGATCTTTACTTTCTTGGCGGGAATCGTTTCGTCCTTTAACGGAGCGGGAACGTTATAGCGAGTAAGACCGAGGCGCGCGGTAAGACGCGGAACGGGAACAAGACGTTGCTCGCGATTGGGGTTTACCGAGTCGAACTTGATATCTTCGGGAGCGATCTTTACGCCGGCTTTGCGCAAACCGGCTTTACATTCGCCGATGAGCGTACGGGGCGAAAGTCCCTGACCGCAGGCATACAGCTCGCAGAGACCGCATTGCGAACAGAACATCGTATTGATGAACGGTCCGACATCACGGGTTGCACCGCTGGTTGCACCACGCATAAAGAGATGCGGCTGGATCGGATGACCCAAAAGATTACGCGAACACAGGTCGGTACACATACGACATTGACAGCAAGCCGCCATGGCGCGCTTCATATCGATACCGATCTTCGCGGTCTTTTTGGAAATGAGCGAATGTTGAGCGGGAAGAACCAAAACGGCATTGGAGGTTTTGGTAACCACGTCGTTTTCGCTGACAACGCGTCCCGTCATGGGACCGCCGCCGATGAGCGCATAATCCGAAACGGTAGCACCGCCGGCAAGTGCGATAAGCTCGCCGTAGGTCATACCGAGAGGCGCTTTCAAGGTGACGGGATTCTTCACTTCGCCGGCAATCGTTATGTATTTGGTGATGACCGGTTCGGCGTTGTGTATGGCTTTATACACGTTCAATACGGTTTCGACGTTAAACACCGTAACGCCGACCGTGATCGGCAATGCGCCGGGTGCTACCACACGACCGGTCGTTTCGTAGATGGTAACGACTTCGTCGCCGGCGGGATAGATTTCGGGCAAAAGACCGATCGAAATTTTGGGAAATTGACTGAGGTTTGCGCGAACAGCGTCAACGGCGCCTTTATAGGCTGCCTTGACGGCGATGATAATGTGCTCCGCTTCGACCGCTTCGGCAATTTCATTCAAAGTCGAACAGATCTCGAAAGCGTATTTTTCGAGCACCTGACGGTGAAGCTTCAAGAGAGGTTCACATTCGGCACAGTTCAGGATTATGGTGTCCGCGCGCTTGTCCAGCTTTGCGTAGGAAGGAAATCCGGCTCCGCCCGCTCCGGCGACACCGTTATTCTTCATTATTTCAACAAGTTCTGTTAATACCATACCGTTTTTTTACTCCAGTCCGGTGCCGTCATCAACAATACCGACGACTGCCGCATCCACGGGTGTGTTGGGATCCGAGCATGCAAGCCGTGCGGCATTGCCCTGTGCTACCAATACAACGTCGCCGATACCGGCTCCGACGTTGTCGACGGCTACCATTTTTGTATTATCGTTCGTCATGGAAGAAAGCACTTCCACTACCAAAAACTTGCAGCCGACAAGGGCGTCGTTTTTGCGGGTGGAAATTACTTTTCCGACGATTTTACCAATTATCATGTTAATTCACCTTTGTCCGCAAAAAGCTTGCGGGAAATTGAAGGGTTCACGCGGCAAAGCCTGCAGCGTTTGCCGCGTGACGAAACGAAAGGTTCCGATTCTTACTTGAGAATGGGGAGAACCTTCTCCACGTCGGCATGGGGACGGGGAATTACATGCGTTGCGATAACTTCGCCGAGACGTTCTGCCGAAGAAGAACCGGCATCAACGGCTGCCTTAACGGCGCCGACGTCACCGCGAACCATAACGCTTACCAAACCGGAACCGATCTTTTCGGTGCCTACGAGTTCAACGTTTGCGGCTTTGAGCATAGCGTCTGCTGCTTCGATGGCGGCAACGAGACCTCTGGTTTCGATCATGCCTAATGCTTGCTGTGTCATAACTTTTACCTCCGTATGATTTGCATATTGTGTTTTGTTGTTTGTGATTGTTGTTGCGGACTGTACTGCCGCAGATGGCGTGGCAGTGACGGTGGAAGAAGCGGCTTTTTTTACCGTCGCTTTTTTTGTTTTGCCCGCAGACTTTTCGATTTTTTCCGACTTTTCGGTCTTTTCAGTCTTTTCAGCCATAGCGGTTGTTTCCTCTTGATTTTATTACTTTTTCAATCTCGATGCCGACAGTTCGACCATACGCATTGTTTCCTCATGAGGATTGGCAATAACGTAAGAGGCGCAAGGCGGATAGTCGGGATTACGCTTTACGATCTCGACCGCCTCGGTTACATCCGAAACATTGCCTGTTACGATGATCGTAACCAATCGACCGCCGAGCTTTCGTTCCCATGTAACAAACTCAACATCGGAGCTTTTGCACATGAGATCGAGCGCATTGACGGCGGCGACAACGCCGGAAACTTCGACAAGACCAAGTGATTTCATACTGTTACCGTCCTTTTATGTTATGCGGTGCGACAAAGTCGAAAATCAGAACTTGGGGAGAATCTTTTCCACGTCGGCGTGCGGACGGGGAATTACATGAGTAGCTACCAGCTCGCCGAGCTTGGAAGCAGCCTGAGAACCGGCTTCCACTGCCGCATTAACGGCACCTACGTCGCCGCGAACCATAACGCTTACCAAACCGGAACCGATC
>CAYNXA010000060.1:0-9001 GCA_964401015.1 uncultured Oscillospiraceae bacterium | reverse complement strand
CGTATCAAAATCTGCATAAAGAAAAAGGGTGTAACCCCATTTTGCGAGGTTACACCGCATTTTCTAAAATACTTCCTTATTCACCCGGAGCATTCCCGAAGCGGTTTGAAGTATTATTTCTTTTCTTTCTTGCAAGAAAGAAAAGGTACAACATTTCGCCTCGCTTTCCAAAGCGAGAAGTAAGGCACATACTCTCATGCCGCTTCCCCGAAGCGGCGAGGTTTTCAAAACCCGTACTTAACCTTAATTCGCTCCAACTTTTCCGCCATTGCCTCCCCGCAAGTCCAAAGGAAAAACGCGGTGGCAAAAGCGTGCACGCAATCCATCGGGAAGCCCGACACGTAATACGCGGCAAATATTTTCGCGCCAAGTTGCCCGCCGCCCCATAAAATCGCCGACGCAGGGTTCATAATACCGCCGTAAACGACGATTGCCGCAAATGCGCCGAAGAGCGAAAGTGCTCCGCGATTGCGCCGCAAGAATCCTTTTCGGAACAAAACACCCGCCAAAAGTCCGCACAACCCCATGGCAAACATTTGCCACATAGTCCACGGTCCTTGCGAAAAGAGGACATTCGACACCAACATAGTCATCGCACCGACCAAAAATCCGCTTTCGCCGCCGAGGCATACCCCCGCCACGATCGTCACCGCCAATACGGGCTTAAATTGCGGCAACATAAAGAACGCCGCGCGTCCCGCTACACCGATGGCGCAAAGGCTTGCAATAACGGTAAGTTCTCGCGCCGACGGCTTTCGTCCTTCAAAAGACAGACAAAACGGCAACACACATTCGGCAAGGACGATAAACGACAAAGCATTATAGCTGTGCCGATCGACATACGCAACGGCAACAAACAAGGTTAACGGTACAAGCAGCACCGCCGCCGCGACGGCAAATTTCGTTCGACGCGAAAGGCGACGACTTTCTTTCGGCGCTTGTATTTCAAAGTTTCGCTGTTTTTCGGGCACGCCAAACAACAGCAAAGCCCCCAAAAGCGCCGCGAAAAAGACAAAATAAAAGCCAATCCGCCCCGCCGTAAGCGTCACGCCGTTTTTGCCGATCATCGTCTGCAAATCGGTGTTTGACGCGGCATATAAAACCATACCACCCGCCGTGAGCGCACACAATGCGCCTCCGATTTTTCTCAGTCGGCGATTTTTTTCCGTTTTGGGTGTGTCATCATGCTGTTGCTCGGTTTTTGATACCCGCTCGTCCGTCATCGCTTCGATAACCGTTTCGGTCACGGATTCCGCGCTCGTGCCCTCGACTCGTACAGGTTCGGCTTTTTCGAGATTTCCTCCCGCCAAAGCGATCGCGTCGGCAACAGTAACGACCGTTTCGTCGATATGGCGCGCCATGCGATTTGCCGCCGTCGTGTAAAAGCTGTTTTTTCCGAAAAATTCGGTCGGTGTTCCGCTCGACGTGATTGCACCGTCGAAAAAGAGCAAGCATCGATTCGACACTTCGGCACAAAAATCCATATCGTGACTGACCGTCAAGATTGTCGTGCCTTGCGAGGCAATTCGTTTCAAAAGAGCCGAAAACTCACGCTTAAAATAGGCGTCCAGTCCCTTTGTCGGTTCATCCAACAGTAAAATTTTCGGTGAAAGAAGCAACAATTTTCCGATTGCCGCGCGTTGCTGTTCGCCGCCCGACAAATCAAACGGATGCCGCTCGAAAAGCTCGGAAAGCTCACACAATTCGGAAACGGTACGCACCCGCTCTTCTTTTTGAGTGCAACTGAGCGGTTCGCGCGACAAGGTTTCGTAAAGCTCCGCTCGCACCGTTTTTGCCACAAACAAACTACGCACGTCCTGCGGCAGAAGTCCAATCGTTCCGTCACGTGAAACGGTTCCGCGATACGTCTTTTCCCGCCCGCTCAAAACGCGCAGAGCCGTGCTCTTCCCGACGCCGTTTCCGCCGAGCATCGAAACGATCTCGCCCGCATGAAGCGTAAGCGAAAAATCCCGCAAAACGTCGGGACTGTCTTTTTCATAGCGAAAAAACACCTCATTTGCCGAAAGAACGACGGGAGAGCCGCTTCTGTCTTCGGCAGACGGTATCCTTTCGCATTTTCGTTGATTTTGAATCGCGTGCTTATCCAAAAATTCCTTGCCTTGCGATACGGTGACGGGACACAGAAGAACGCTTTCGGTGCTCGCCCAAACCCGCATTGCCGTCGGCATTGCCAAAAAAGTGCTACTGTTTTGCTCTTTCAGCTTTTTGCCGACCTGTGTCGGCGTATCGAAGCAAAGCAGTTTTCCCTCGTCGAGAACCGCCACTCGATCGGCAAGCGGCAACGCTTCTTCGGTACGATGTTCGGACAACAAGACGGTTATCCCCAATTCACGGTTGATTTTCGAAAGCACCGCAAAAAAGTCGGCGGCGGCAATCGGGTCTAATCGACTCGTCGGCTCATCCAAAAGCAATAGTTGCGGTTGCATGACCATGACCGACGCAAGATTCACCAGTTGTTTTTGCCCGCCAGACAATTCGTCGGTTTCCGCATGAAAAAACGAACCGATACCGAAATACGAAGCCGTTTCGGACACGCGGCGCCGCATTTCCTCGCGGTCGACTCCGAGGCTTTCCAATCCGAACGCAAGCTCATGCCAGACTTTGTCGGTCACCAGTGCCGTTTCGGGTGCTTGTCGCACAAGTCCGATCTTGGTCGCGCTCTCGCCCACCGACAATTGCGATAGCGGTTTTCCGTCAAAAAGAATCGTGCCCTCTTGCACGCCTTGTAAAGCTTCGGTCGGTTTCAATCGGGAAAGAAGCGTCGACTTTCCGCTTCCCGACCGTCCGCACAGGACAACAAATTCACCTTTTTTGACTGAAAACGAAAGGTCGTCGAGCGTTTTTTTTTCGGAGTTCGGATAAGTAAAACTCACATTTCGGAGCGTAAGCTGTTCCATCTCGCCGCCTCCTTTCGATTAAGTATTGCGGGGAAAAAGCAGAGCGCGGCATACGAAAGAGCGGCGCAAATGCCGAGAGAAGTCGGTTTCGCGCTGCGCACCGACGGAAAATAGCGAAAAGCAAATCCGCCCGCAAGCGCCGTAAAGAGGGTGAAAAGACCGCAAAAAAGAATCCCGACCAGCGCCGCTTTGTCGCGCTCGGTAAAACGATAGAGCGAAAATGCGCTCCGTTTTCCGCTTCCGTAGCCGCGACTGCGCATGCTGTCGGCGGTTTCGACGGCATCTTCCAGCGAACGGCTGACCACACTCGAAAAAATCGAAAGCGCCGCCCGCAAACGCGAAAAGAGCTTTCCGTTCGTAAGACTCTCACCCATTCCCTCGCGCGCCGACGCAGTGAGCGACAACTGCCGCTTGAAACGCGGAACAAAGCGCAAAGTCATGCTCAAAAGAAGCGACAGCGACGGGAAAACGCGTCCGAAGAGATAGACCCACTTATCCGAAGTAAATACATGATGAAAGGTCAAAAACCAAATCAGCACGCTTGCCAAAAGCACGCCCGACGAAAGTCCGTACAATAGGCTTTCGACGGTCAACGGATTTCCGTTCGGAAAATAACAAAGGAGCGTTACGCCCGCATGATTGAACGCGGGATTGACGATCGCCGCCAATAAGAGCATGGGGAGCGCAAATTTGAAACAAAATCCGACCGCCCGTTTCCCGACCGACGTCCTCGCCGCGCCGACGGCGCCGATCAAAGACAAAAGCTGTAAAAGCGGAGCGGACAGACACATGGTAAAGCCAAACACAAAGGCGAAATACAAAAAGCTAACCGTTGGATGCAATTCCGAAAACGCATCGCGTTTCATCTGTTCCGCTCCTTTCTTTTTATGTGTTTTGTTTTTATTCGCCGCTCATCAACCAATCACAGCCGATATCACGTCCGAGGTCGCAGGTATAGCGCCATTCGATCGTATCGCCGTCGCACAGGCGGTAACGCGAACAGCCGTAATTCGGATACCAACCGTTGACACGGTAAGTCCAGCCCGAAAGGCTGCCGCAATCGAATTCATACAGATTGCCGATTCCCTCGATATAGGAGCTGTTATACAGCGGCGTAAACGACGCTTCCATATGGATTCCGTTTTCGCGGCATGTGCGCGCCAGAACGTCGTATACCGACTCACCCTCGTAAAAGGTCACTCTTTGTGCCGCCAGGATAACGCCGTCGCTCGGCAAAAGCTCGCGTTTATTCTCGTCCAACATCGAAAGATTGTTGAAGATCGTCGAACACTCGATCGAAAGGGTGCAGGTATACGAAATATTTGTATCAACTTCCGTATCCTCCGGTTCGACCGGCAAAGGCTTTCCTTCGGGAACGGGGTCAGTCAAATATTCGTCCCGTTCGGTCGCGCTTCCGTCGGAAAGCGGGCGATTGGCGGCTCCGCCACTCAGCTTTTTCACAACAGTCGATGTCGACGAATCGGCGGCAGACAAATAGCGATCCCCGCTTGTCGGGCGGGCATTGCCCGAAACGGTCTCTACATGCTGTGCTTGATTTTTGTTGCCGTAAACCGTCCCTTGCTCGGACGAAGTTCCCGACAAATAGCCGTCCGAACGACTCGAATCCTGTTTGGACGAGGACGGTTCCGACGGACGCGCGTTTTCGGTTTCGTTCTTTCGGAAAAACGCACTGTTTTCATCGAAATCGGGATCTTTCGACAGATACTCGTCGGATTCGCTTCGATTTATCCGATCTTTGTCGTTTTCGGAAGAAAGCGACGCTCCGTCGGCACTCGGTTTGCCGTCGGTCGAAACGGAATCGTCATCAAAACGGCTTTCCGACAGATAATCGTCGGGCCTTTTCGACTCATCGTCGGAGAGATTGTCCGTCCGATCGGTCATGCCGTCCGCATAGGTCGGATATTCGGCATATACGATAAATTTCCCGTGCGGGTCGCTCACCGAAAAATTCAAGATCGTCGTATCGACTCCCGTCACCGACGCGCCGCACAAGACTTCACCGTCACGATAGACGATCGCAGTGGGACAAGCGTGTTTTTCGGGCAGTTCGATCGACAAGACCGCCGAAAAGCCGAACGGCTCTTGCTCGGCAAAAGTAAATGCCGCCAGCACCTCGGACATATCGGCACCGTTTTGAGCGTTTTCGTCAATCGGCTCTGCGAAAACTTGCAAATCGACCGCGTGTATATCGGAAATTTCATTTCCGAAAATCACCCATTCGTAACGGAATTCATCGCTCGTACCGTCGAAAACACCGATCGCGCCGTCTTTTGAAAGCTGTGTCAAAAGTTTTTCGGAAACGATCGAATTGTCGTCAAGGTCGATCGGTTCGGAAAGTCCGAGCGGTTCAACGCCGCCACACGAAGTCAAGACAAGTGCAAGCAAAAACGCAAGTACCGTTGCCGTCGTTTTTTTCATCATAACTATTCTACCTCATATTTGTTACCGATTTATAAATCGGGCGAAAACATACTGCCCATACGAATCCGCTTTCGCCTTATTCCCCGACCGCAACTCTGCCGTCGATTGCGCGCAAGGTGCCCATTTCGGTTGCCAGACTTTCGGTGCTGTCGTGCGCGGCAAAACAAATATCTTCGGCAACAATACCGTAGACTTCGCCCGCGCGGGCATTGCCACGCAGACGGAATTTCAGCCGCAAAAGGACATTATTTCGCCCGTCGGTATGCATACAGTCATTCGAAAACGCTTCGGTGCCACCCGTAAGGTCAAGATACATCGTACGAATGACCCCCGATGAATTACTGTGTTCGACGTTCACGCTCCAATTCGGGAGCGCATAATCGTTTTGGAGTGAGCGAACCGGTATATTTCCCTCTTCGATTCCCAAAAATTCCAAATGATAGGAATCAAATGAAAGGGAAAGACTCACCGCCGGATAGACCGACTCCCCCATGTCGTTCAAAGACACATCCACAAAAAAGGCATCTCGGTCGGTCTCGCTTAATTTTGCGGGCGTTTCAATTGTGACAGTCGGGAGGGCGTTGTATATTGCGCGCTCACGCGCGCGAAAAAAGCCGCAAATGCCCGCCGCAACGACCGCAACGGTCGCGACGGCAAGAAGCGCCGCCGCGATTTTCTTTTTGTTTTTTCCGTTTTTCGTATTCGTCATATTCTATTTTTATTCTTCACTTTTGTTTTTTGATTCTTTATGTTGTGCCCGCTTGCTTATGCGGTTTGTTTACCGGTTCCTCCGAGAATGGCCGCTTTCGTGACAACGGCATAATCGGTACCGTTTACAAACGCTTCCACGATTCCCAATGCGTCGAACGTATTGATTCGGCTGTCGCCGTTTACGTTTGCCGAAAGAAAGGCTTTGTCGTTTGCCGCTTCGGTCTTGCGAAGCCACAGATCCACCGCCGCCAAAGCGTCTTGCGCATTGACAAGACCGTCGTTGTTGATATCACCGAATACAACGGTTTTGGCGCTTTCGTCGGTCGATACGGTATATTTCGACTTGTCGGCAAAGTTTTCGATCTCGATCGTCGAATCGACCATGGCAACATAACACGGAACGCCGACTTTGGTCGATACGGCGGCATTATACAAAAATTCGATCTCGGTATTGCCGTTCTTATAGGTAAGCGCACCGACTTTCGAAAGATTTGCCACCGAAACGGCAACCGCCGATTTGCCCGTCGGGATCAGATCCACACCGTCACCGGTATACAACCGAACCGCACTGAACGAAAGACTGTCGACAGTACAAGTCACACTGCCGTATGCCGTAGTGGTATCAACCACTGCCATGGATGCGTCTTGCGACGAATCGGAATTTTTCTTAAAGGACATACCCGACACGGCAAGATTCAAATTACCGTTGCATGCCGTTTTGATCTTAAAGGAGATCGAGAACAGTTCGTTCGGTGCGTCGCCGCTCACTTGAATGTTTTTGCCCTCTTGCGCGTCGAAATAAACGATACGAAGCTTTCCGCTCGATTCTTCGAGATGATAGCTCAACGTGCCCCCAGAAATGCCGGCCCCCACCGTCACCGAAGCGACCGAAAGTTGGGACGGAACGGTAACGATACAGTCCATGAGCTTAAAGTTTTCGCTGCTTTTGTAACCGGTAAGGTTGACCGACGCTTTGAGAGAAGTTCCCGCGTTGCCGCTGATTTTGGCGGGCAGAGCGAGATAGGCTTTGATCGTATCCGAACTTACGTCGTCGGTCGCAAAGGTCACGTCGTTCATATCGTAAAGGGTCTTTTTGTTGTTTTTCAAACGGTCGTATGCGACCAAGGCATAGCAAGCTTGATCGGTCGCGATGGCATTGGCGTCGCCGTCGGCAACATGAGAAAAATTGTGCGTATCGTCGTTATAAAAGCGCAAAAGTGCGTCGATCGGGTTACCGCCGTTCTTGACAAAGCGCGTGTCGGTCGTCGGGTCGATCTTGTGTGCCGTGCAGGCAACGATCACCTGAGCGATACTTTCGCAGTTTTCACTGCCCCACGAAGTAAAGCCGCCGTTTGTTTTTTGCAAATTCGAAAGTGCCGTAAACGCTTTCGTGCAAGCTGCCTTAACGGTATCGTCCGACGTATAGGGTGCAAGTGCCTGAAGCGCCATCGACGTGATATCGGGGTCGGCGGTCGTTCCCGTCAGTGCCCAGCCGCCGTCCGAAAGCGCTTTTTCGAGAATGTAATCCACACACGCCTTACGAAGCGTGGTATCGGTCAAGGTGTAATTGTGACTGTCGAGGGCAAGAAGCGCGAAGATCGGACCGTTGATTCCCTGCTTTTTGATCCAGTCGATGCCGTTTTTGTCGTACGCGTCGACAAGATTGTATTTGCCGACCTTGGTCGCGTCATGACCGATTGCCGAAAGGGCAAGGATCAGGCGGGAATTTTCGGTGGATTTTGTGGCATGCAAGGCACCGTTCAAGTTTACGGCTGCCGCCGTTGTATTTACCGTTTCGACGATTCGGTCGTAATAATCGGAAAAATAGTCGGAATCTTTCTCGTAATAGTCGCCGCGCGCAAGCGAAAGCACCGTCCATTCGCCGCCGCTTGTACCGAATTTCGGCTCGGTGACGGTAGCGGCAAGTCCCGCCAGTGTTGCGTTCAGCGCGCTTTTATACGTAACGGTAGGAGTCGCGGGCTTATTCGCCTCGCTTTCGGCAGTCGTGAGTGCCGTAAGCGCCGCGTCGACTTCGGTTTGGGTCGCCGTCAGTTTTTCCATGACGGTAAGCGCCGCCGTTTTTGCGTCGGCATGATTCGTAAAGAAGCCTTTTTCGGAAAGAGAAGCGTATTTTTGATAAAGTGCGCCCTTGTCGGCGGGTGTATAATAGGCGGCGCCCATCATCGATGTGCCGAGGTCGGAACCGCAGCCCCAAAGAGTAAATTGCAAACGAATGACCGTGCCGCTGTCAAAATTCGATTCTTCGGATTCGGCTTGCGCTTTGTTATATTGGGACATGCCAACATTTGCGAAATGATTGTTAATGCTGATCATCCAGCCCGCCATTGAACTGTAATCGAATTCGCCGAGATAGTCGTCGTCGTTTCCGTCGTTGTCATCGTCCGACGGACCGCCGTTTTCGGTAATGATGGCGGGAATATCGATCGTTCCCTTGTCGACACCTTTAATCGACGCAAGATACGCCGAGCTTTCCCAATCGCCCGTCATGGTGTATTCGTACTCCTTGTCGAGAAGCATGGCAAGCACCGCATAACCCGCCGTCAGCGTATCTTCGGTACAAGCATCGTACCCCTCGGTCGCGATCAACGTATTGATCTCACTGAGCGTATACGACTTCGGTTCGAAATAAAAGCCTTGTCCGAGCGTTAAGCCCTCCAGCGATACGACGACATGAAATTCGTCGGTTGCGGTCGTTCCGCTCGTTTCGTTCGCCGCCGTCACGCCGACATAAGGCAGACTCGTCAGCAGTACGATTGCCGACAATGCGCCGACAAGCAGTTTTTTGAATTGCTTTTTCATGTTGTTTCTCCTTTTGTTTTATATTTTGTTATGAAAACAAACAAATGGGTTATTGTCGCTTTGGAAAAGCGACAGGGAAAGTATGTTCCTTTTCTTTCTTGCGAGAAAGA
>CAYNXA010000059.1:0-9099 GCA_964401015.1 uncultured Oscillospiraceae bacterium | reverse complement strand
GAATATCGGAATCGGTATCAAAAACGCACAGGAAAAAGTTTCGGTCTTTCGGTTGCCGTCGAAAAGCATATTCCCGACAAAGCGGGTCTTGCGGGTGGGAGCGCCGATTGCGCTTGCGTATTGGATTTTTTGTACGAAACGGTCGGCGGTCTTTCGTATGACGAAGTGGAAGATATCGCCGCAAGTCTCGGCTCGGACATCAATTTTTGCCTGAACCGATACTGCTGCGCGCTATGTACCGATCGCGGCATAAAAGTCGAACCGATCGCTCCTTATCAAAACGGATTTGTTGTGATAGCAAAACCCGAAGCGGGGCTGAAAACGTCCGAAGTGTACCGCGCGTTTGACGCGTCGCCCATTCGCTATGCCGATACACCGTCGCTTGCCGTGAAAGAACGACTCAACAAAGGCGATTGCCTGTCGATCGCACCGTTTGTGAAAAATGCCTTTACGCCGATCTGCATATCCCTTTGCCCCGAAATCGGAAATATTCTCGAAAAAATGCGCGCTTGTTCGCCGTTGTTTTGCGAAATGTCGGGAGCGGGCGCGGCAGTGTACGGGGTGTTTTCCGATAAGAAGCGGGCAAAAGCGGCATACGAAAGTTTGTGCCGAGAATCGACCGCGTTTTTGACCGAGTGCATACCCGAGCGCGTAACAAAAACGGCAGAATCGTAATTTTTTGAATGAAATTTTGAATAAAATCGCATTTATCGGCCAATAACCGTTCCGTACGATTCGATCGTCGCTTTGAAGTGGCAAAACCGAATCGAACCAATCAAAACAAGACGGAAACGGGGAACGGCATGAAACGAAACTTTTCTTTTTCATCGAACGGCGCTTTCTTAAAAAAAGGTCGAAACATCGGGAAAGCGTGGACGATATATGCCTTTGCGGCGCTTATATTTGCCGCAAGCTTGACTTTGTACGTAAAGGCGCAAGGACTGCAACGGCAATTCGACGAAACGCTTTACGGTAACGTGATTCGGTTGCATATTGTCGCCAATTCGAACAGCGACGAGGATCAAGCGCTCAAATACGATCTGCGCGACAAAACGCTCACCTATATTGCCGCGCTGACCGAAGATGCCGCAAATGCCGACGAAGCGTCCGAACGAATCGAGCAAGCCTTGCCCGCAATACGGGATAAAGTGGATCGCACGGCGCGCGAACTCGGTTTTTTCGGTGATACCGATGTGACTTTTTTCACCGAACGCTATCCCGTGCGGCATTACGGTACGTTTACGTTTCCCGCGGGCGAGTATCGCTCCTTAAAGATCACACTCGGACGTGCGGCGGGGAAAAACTGGTGGTGCGTGTTGTATCCCGCCGTGTGTACGGCGGCGTCGAGCGACGTCAAAGAAATTCTTTTCGACGCGGGACTTTCGGAAGAAACGCTGACGTCGTTATGCGATGAGCGAAGCGGCGTGCGGGTTTCGTTTTATTTTCTCGAATTGTTGCAAAATCTCAAAAATACGTAAGGAGAAGCCATGCTGTATCGAATTTTCGGCAGAAAAAAATACGGGAAAACCGATTTTTGCTTTGAAAAACTCAAAGAAAATGTACAAAACGGCAAGAAAAGTTATTTTCTTGTGCCCGAACAATTTACCTTTGCCATGGAAAAACGCGTTTCGCAAGAGCTTCCCGCGTGTGCGGGACTTTGTGTCGAGGTGTTGAGCTTCACGCGATTGGCACACCGCGTTGCCGAAGCGTACGGCGGCGTGTCGGCGCATTTGCCCGATCACGGCGCTAAACTTTTGTGTATGACAAAGTGTCTGTCCGCTTTGCGCGGTGAACTTCGCGAATACGGCACGGCGGCGGAGGATATCCGCTTTGCGACGCCCGCCGTCCATGCCGTACAGGAATTTTTCGGTTATCACGTCACTTCGTCGCAAATCGAAAAATTGCTCCCCGCACTTTCCGAACAAGCCCCCGCTCTTGCCGATAAGCTTTCGGATATTTCCTTGCTTGCGGCGGCGTATCGCGGCGAATTGCAAGCCGTTTACGGTACCGACGGCGAAGCGCTCGACCGATTGGAACAAACACTTTCCGAACAGGCGTTTTTTGAAAACACCGACGTGTTTATCGATTCGTTTTACAGCTTTATGCCGCAGGAAAACCGCATCATTCGCCACATTTTGCGCCAAGCCGACAACTGTTACATAACGATCGCCTCACTTCCGAACGATACCGACCCGATCTTCAAGCGTCCGCGCGAGACCGAACTGCTTCTTTCGCATATGGCGCGGGAAGTCACCACGGCGGTGTCGGACATCGTTCTTCCCGCTCCGCGTGAATATAATTCGATTTCGGCATTGGAACGCGGGTTTTCGACCGAACTGTGTTTTCATACCGAAAAAGACGAAGTAAAAGCGACGCGCAAGCAAAACGACGGTTCGGTTCGCATTATCTCATGTCCCAATCCGTCGGAAGAAGCGCGTGCCGTTGCCGCTCTCATTCACACTCTGGTGACCGAACGCGGCGTGCGCTATCGCGATATTGCCGTTTGCGCGCGGGATATCGAAACATACGACGGCATATTGGATACCGCGCTCGGCCGCGCCGATATTCCTTACACTTTTTCGGTGTCCGAGGAACTGCTGACGCGTCCGCTCATCTCGTATATAACCGATGCGTTTTCGTTTGCGGCATCTTTTCGTTTGTCGGCATTTTTGTCGATTTTGAAAACCGGACTTTTCCGTTTGACGACCGAACAGTGTGCCCTTTTGGAAGAATACGTTCGCACATGGAATATAAACGGTAAAAAAGAATTTACCATGGATTGGTATATGAACCCGCGCGGCTATAAAGAAGAGTTTTCCGAAAACGACGCCCGTCTTTTGACATCGGTAAACCAAGCGAAAGACGTCGTTATGGGAGCATTGACGAGATTCGAAGAGGACGTTCGCGCCGCAACCGATGCCCGTAAAACGGCAGCGGCGGTATATCGGTTTATGTGCGATTCGTCGTATCGCGAACAGGCGGAAGCCGAGGAGGACGCGCGAATCTGGAATTTGACGGTCGAGGCGTTGGACGAATTGGTGCGGGTATACGGCGACGAATATTTGTCACCCGCGCGCTTTTCCGAAATATTCACGGCGTTGATTCCCGAATACGGCGTGCGGGATATTCCGAAACGACGCGACGTTGTACTGATCGGAAAAGCCGATCTGATACGCAGCGAAAAAATTCGCTATATGTTTGTTATCGGCTGTTGCAACGAATCGTTTCCCGCACAAAACGCCGAGGACAGCGTGTTTTCGGACAGCGAGCGGCAACTGTTGCGACAATACGATTTGGTATTGAACGAGCCGTCGGTCGATACGATCTACGACGAATTCTTTTTGGCATACAATCTGTTTTGCGAGCCGACCGACGGGCTTTTCATTCTGTATCCCGAAAAAAACGGTGACGGCGAAACACAGCGCAGATCGGTTTTGATCCATGCCGTTCAGAAGCTTCTTACTATCGAAAAAGAAGAACGATTCCCGTTTTCCGACCCGTTCGATACCGTCACATCGGTCGCGGCATTGGCGGAAGATATGTACAAAACCGACGATCTTTCCTTTCTTGCGGCGGCAAAAGAACTTCTGACAGAACGCGACGAAACGTTCGAAAAACTGTTTTCCGAAAAAGAAACGCAAAATAAAAGCGGCAAATTGCGAAAAGAGAGTGCCGAAAGGTTGTTCGGCGAAACCATGCTTGTCAGCCCGTCGCGCTTCGAATCGTACAGCCGTTGCCGATTTTTGTTTTTCAACCGTCACGTTTTGAAATTGATGCCCGAAGTGCGTGCCGAGCTTGACAGCGTACAAACGGGCTTGATATCGCATAAAATTCTCGAACAATTCGTTTCGGAACTTGCCGAAAGCAAGCAAAACGGAACGCTTTTATCCAAAGAGCAGGCGCGCGAACGCATTTCGACCTTGACCGAGACGCATTTTCATACCATAACCCACGCGGTTCTGTCCGAACGGCAAAAAGCCGATAACGGAATATCGGCGCGCTTTGTGCATTTGTATCGACGGTTGCGTACGGTTTTGACCCAAATTGCCGAACGATTGGTCGACGAATTGTCGCAAGGGGACTTTTTGCCGATCGGATTCGAAGTGGGAATCGGTCCTTCGTCGACCGTAAAACCGCCGCTTATCCGTCTGCCCGAAAACAACGGCACACTTTGCGTTGCCGGTCAGTTCGACCGAGCCGACGTTTATCCGACCGAAGAAGCAACCTACATACGCATCGTCGATTACAAGACCGGAACCAAAAAATTCCGCAAAGAAGAAATCGACTACGGCTTTAATTTGCAAATGCTCCTATATTTGTATTGTCTTGTTCATTCGCCCGACTGCCCGTTCGGCGAAAAGCTTCGTCCCGCCGGCGTTTTGTACATACAAGTTAACCGTTCCGACGTAACGGCGTCGGATTGGAACGACACGAAAACCGCCTCCGATAAAGCGCTGGATAAAGCGTTTAAGGGAAACGGGATCCTTATCGACGATAGGGAAATTTTGCGGGCGATGGATAAAGAACTCGGCGGTCGCTTTATCCCCGTTACGCTGACGCAAAAGGGAACGTTCGGTGCGCATTCGCAGGTTTGTTCGTCCGAAGAGTTGGACTCTTTACTTCGAAAAGCGGCGGAAGTTTCCGCCGGACTTTCCGATTTGATGAAAAAAGGCAATATCCAAATCAACCCCTACAAGACCGAAAAGACCAATTCGTGCAAATATTGCGACTATTTGCCGATCTGCCGATTGGACGGGCGTTGTGACGGAATTCGCTATGAATACGAGGAGGTGAATGCCGAATGAATTTGACCGAACGTCAAAAAAATTGCGTAACCTATCGAAATCGAACTTTGCTGGTGTCGGCGGGTGCCGGTTCGGGAAAAACTTCGACTCTTTCGAAACGTATCATCGCACGTCTTTCCGACCCGAACGACGAAGCGGAAATCGACCGCTTTTTGATCGTAACCTTTACCAATGCGTCGGCGAAAGACTTGTCCGAAAAAATCGAAAGCGCTCTGACCGAATCGTTCGGCAAAACTCCTTCGGATAAAAAAACGCTTCGCCAGCTGTTGCGTATGAAATACGCCAACATATCGACCATATCGTCGTTTTGTCTCGGCGCGGTCAAATCCCATTTCGAACAGTTGTCTTTGCCCGCAAATCTTCGGGTATGCGACCCGACCGAGAGTGAACGATTGTTGGCACAGGTGATCATCGACCTTGCCGAGGAAAAGTATGCCGAAGGCACGGCGCGCTTTTTGCAAACGGCGGAACTCTTTTCGGGAACAAAAAACGATGAGGGCTTTCTTGCATGGCTTGCCAAGCTCTATCGAAAAGTGTATTCTTTCCCGTCTCCCGATGCGTATATGGATAAAGCTCTTTCGTATTATCGCGAAGCGGCGGAAACCGAAGAATTTTTCGATACCTATTACGGAAAAAAGATTCGCGAGGATATGCTTGCGTCGGCAAGAACGACCGCCGACGAGCTGTATGCCGTCGGAAAAGAATATTCGATATACGAAGAGCTTTCCAAATATACCGACGGTTGTTTTGCCGAAGCGGAAGAAATTGCGGCATTCGCCGAGACGCTGGAAAAGGGCAGTTACGCCGATTGCTTTGTACGCGCACCGCTTACCGACCGAAAAAGGCTGAGCGCGAAAGTCCCCGAAGAACTGCGTTCGGTACGCGACGGTTTGACGGCGCGACGCAAAGAAGCACATGACCGATTCGTTCGGCTGCGAAATGTATATTTCACCGCTTCACCCGAAAAATTGCGCTGTGCGGCAAGCGATTGCGCCGACGTCACCGAAGAGCTCTTTTCGCTGGTGCGAGAGATCGAAGAACGTTTTTCCGAGAAAAAAAACGCGCGCGGACGAATTGACTTTGTCGATGCCGAACGGCTGGCATATCGTTTGTTGGTCGAACGCTATGATGCGGAAAACGACCGCGTGTATTCCACGGCGATCGCCGAAAAGTACCGCGAGAAATTCCTTGAAATATACATAGACGAATATCAGGATATCAACCGTATCCAAGATCTTATCTTCCGCGCGATCTGCCGATACGACGAAAACGGTCACGAATGTAACCGCTTTATGGTAGGCGATGTCAAGCAAAGTATTTACCGTTTTCGTTCGGCGCGCCCCGAACTTTTTTCCGGTTATTTGAACCGCTTTACCGCTCTTTCCGACGATACGGCGGGAATCGACGAACACAAAGAATATTTGCCCGAAAACTTCCGCTGTGCCGAAAACGTCGTACGCTTTACCAATCGTGTCTTTTCGGCGATCATGGAAAATGCCTATTTGTCCGAGGATAATTTGATCTATGCCCGGAGCGAATCGCATAAGGTGTCGTTTCCGTGCGAACTGCTGCTATGCGATTCGGAAGAAAACGACGAATATGCGGGCGAATTCGATATGGCGGAAAGCGATGCCGAGAACGAAACGGAGGAAGAGGACGGAGCAAACGCCCATTCCGACGAAATAAAAGTCGTCGCGGAAAAGATCCTGTCGGTCGTAAACAACCCGAATTACGTGGACAGCAACGGAAAACGCTTTTCGTTCGGTGACGTTGCGGTGTTGCTTCGTTCGCCGAAAAAGTCTGCCGAACGCTATGCCAAGTATTTCGAAGAATGTGGGATTCCCGTCGTTTCCGAAATCACCGAGGACTTTTTCGCCAATAACGAAATCAAATTGTGCCTGTGCCTTTTGCGTTCGATCGATAACCCGTTGCGGGATATTTATTTGGTCGGCGCCATGCGTTCGGAAATTTTCCGATTTACCGACGATGATCTGACGGTCTTGCGCCGTCTTACGGAACGCGGCTCGGATACCGAGCGACATATGTGGTATACCGTTGTCGACGCGGCGGAAAATGGAAACGGCAATTTCGATACGTCGGGTCAAAACGGTGAGTCGGAGTATTTTGCCGCGCTTTCGGAAAAATGCCGCCGCTTTTGCGATTGCCTGCGTGACTTGAAAAAGCGGTCGGTCGGGCTTTCTTCGGATCGTTTTCTTTTGCATTTGTATCGGGAACTGAAATTATATACCGTTGTATCCGAACGGTCGTTTAACCGCTTTACGGAAAACGCCGCTTTGCGGCGGGCGAATTTGGATCTGCTCTATCATATCGCACACGGTTTCGAGAAAGGCGGCTTCCGCGGTCTGTCGGCATTTTTGGACTTTTTGAATGACCGTGCCGCCGAAAAGGGAAGTTTGAAAACCGCAACTCTTGCCGACGGAGCCAACGCCGTTCGCATTATGAGTATTCATCATTCCAAAGGATTGGAATTTCCCGTTTGTATCGTGTCCGACCTTTCGCACGGATTCAATCGTACCGACGAGCGAGCTAAGATGATCTTGTCGGATAACGACGGAATCGCCTTTAAGCTTCGCGATATCGACGGCATTTCGTCTGCCGACAGCAACAGCGGACTTGTTTCGTATACGACGCCCTTTCGGACGGTTATTGCCGCCGAAGAGGGCAGAGCCATGCTGGAAGAAGAAAAGCGTGTCTTGTACGTTGCCATGACGCGAGCGAAAGAATATTTGATTCTCGTCGGTAAAAAGCCAAAAAAGAACGTGGCGGAAAAGATTGCCGCCGACCGTTTTTCGCCGAATAACGCGACTTGCTTTTTGCAATGGATTTTGTATGCACTTCGTTTTGCTCCCGAAGCGGCGGAGTTGTTTTCGAATTTTGACGGATGGGACGAAAGCAAAAAAAATGAAACGGATCAATCGATACGGCTTTCGATCGTAACGCCGCAAGACATACGAGAACAAGACCGCTTTGCGAGAACCGAACCGCTTTCGGTCGATTCTTTCGAAAATTTTGCGGAATACAAAGAAAAACTGCAAAAAAAGTTGGCACAGACCTATCCTCACGCGTTGCGAATGAACACCCTTTCGAAAATCAGCGTTTCGGAACTGTCCGACGGAAAACTTTCGATTTGCGAAACGGAAAGCGGTCGACCGACCGAAAAGGCTTTTTCCGAGCCGTGCTTTTTGCAAGCGCAAAACGAGCCGACGGCAAGCGAACGCGGAACGGCATTGCACGCCTTTATGCAATATGCATCGTTTTCGGCGTGCGAGCGTTCGGTCGAAAAGGAAGCCAAGCGTTTGCTTTCGGAAGAATATATAAGCGGCGAACAATTCGCTTTGCTGGATTATCCGCTTTTGACGGCGTTTTTCGAGTCGGAACTGTATCGGCAAATGAAAAACGCGAAGATTCTCCGACGCGAAGTGCCGTTTACCCTTTCGGTGCCTTTTTCCGAAGTGTATGAAACCGAAGATGGCGAAAAAGCAGACGACGGCGAAACGGTATTGGTGCAGGGACGAATCGACTGCTTTTTCGGCAACGATGTCGACGGTTATACGCTGGTGGATTTCAAGTCGGATCGAACAAGAACCGTGAGTGAACTTTGCGATAAATACAAAAATCAATTGAAATATTACCGTCGGGCATTGCAAGAAATGACCGATTGTGATACAATACGGGTATGCATTTATTCTTTCGCGCATAAAACCGCCGTCGAGCTTGCGGATTTTCCTTGCTGACCGAGCGGCGCAAAAACGGCTCGTTTTCCGACAAACCCGCCGAGAAAGCGGAAAGACCCGAAAAGACCCGAAGAGTATCGAAAAGAATCGAATAGAATCGAATGGAATCGAAAAGAAAACCGAAAAACCCGAAAGGAACAAAGAAAAACCGAATGAATTATATAGTTTTGGACATGGAATGGAATCAAGGTTACCCCGGACAGATCGTTTGCATTCGGGATACGCGTCGCGCTTTGACGGGCGAGATCATTCAGATCGGCGCGGTCAAGCTGGACGAATCGTTTCGCATCGTCGACCGATATGTGCGGCAGGTGCGCCCGATTTTTTATCCCAAATTGCACCACCGCGTCAAGGAACTGACCAAGATCACTCCCGACGAACTGAAAAACGCCGAACCGTTTACAAACGTGTTCCCCGACTTTCTCGCATGGTGCGGCGAGCCGTTCTGTTTTTTGATCTGGGGATTGGACGATATCGCGATCTTGAAGCAAAATTTGGAAGCGAACGATATCGTAGCACCGCGTGAAACAGAAACTCCC
>CAYNXA010000058.1:0-9131 GCA_964401015.1 uncultured Oscillospiraceae bacterium | reverse complement strand
TGATGTGATAACGAACACCGGGCAGGTCCTTAACTCTTCCGCCTCTGATCATAACAACGCTGTGTTCCTGAAGATTGTGACCGATACCGGGGATATACGAAGTAACTTCGATACCATTGGTAAGGCGCACTCTCGCGATCTTACGCAGAGCCGAGTTAGGCTTTTTCGGGGTCTTGGTCGAAACCTTTGTGCAAACGCCTCTCTTTTGGGGAGAGCTTACGTCCGTTGCGATCTTCTTAAGCGAGTTTGTACCCTTTTGAAGCGCAGGGGACTTCGACTTGTAAGTTGCCTGTTCGCGTCCTTTTCTGACTAACTGGTTAAATGTTGGCATACCGCACCTCCTCTTTTCATGATTGAAAATTGTGTCGATACAATCGCGCGCCGCCGCTTTTCGGGAGACAGAAACCCGCACAGCCGCACTTAGCAGACTAATCAACCCTGTTATTATACCCCGAAACATCGGGCTTGTCAACTGTTTTTTGAAATTTTATGCGGAAATTTTGCGATTGTTCCGTTAATACTGTTCATTCGGTCATAATTCGTCGGTAAGAAAGAAGAACGGATCGTTTTGTTTCACTTTCCAAAACGGCGAAAGTTGTGCTTCTCGGCAAATATTCCGTTTTTTTGCCGTCCGTGGGAACATTTTGAATCCCACTCTCGTCTAAAATACCGTTTGAATTGCGTTACGAAAATTTGAAAAACTTCGCCAAACCTATGGTAATTTGCCCGCGTATCCTGTATAATAACGGAAAGGGATCCGAACATTTTTCGGGCGTACAAAGCAAAAACGTCGTTACGAATGCGATACTATTCTCAATCACACAGAGCTATATGAGTACCGACACGGAAAAATGTTGATACATTTTCGGTTTGTCTTTGAATCATTGACGGCGCTAAACAGTCCCGGAGAATATATGCGTTATTACCGCATAAGACGAGGTTTGACCACACGACAGTTAGCCGATAAGCTCCACATCGTCCCGGCAACCGTATGTGGATATGAGCAAGGCAGATTCCCTCTGCCGTATGATATCGCCGTTGTAATCTCAGAATTACTGCATATTCCTGCAAACCTGATTCTTGATGAATATTGCTCCTTCATCAGCTTTCCGTATACTGAACGGCTACAAAAAATCAGAGCAAACCATCACCTCAGCCAAGCCGAATTTGCGAGCAAGGCAAATATCGCTCCGAGCATTTACGCCAAATGGGAATCGGGCTATCGCCGTCCCTCACACAAGATGTATTTGACCCTAAAAGCCGTTTATCCTGAAATATGAAAATGAGAGTGTTCATTCAATGAAGAATGGGCACTCTCATTTTCACATCCACACATTCGATTTCCAAAGATATTTCCGATACAATGGTTGTAGAAAATTGAAGGAGGTCAAGAGATTGAAACAAAAACATCATTTAGCACTGACCACCGAGGAATGGCGGATGGTTATCGACAGCCTGAGCAGCATGAGAAACCGACTAATTTCAGCAGGCCGGTATACCGATGCCGTGGACGAGGTGCTTATCAAGATAGCAAATGCAAAACTCAAGAAATTCAAGGTCACAGAACAGAGGATATGAATATGGAAAAGTACAAATTTGATGAAAGAAATGGACTATGGTACGAATTGCAGGGCGACTATTACTTGCCTTGTTTGAACCTGCCGGAGAAAGAACAGGTATATATCGGGATATGGGGGCAGCGGCATTTACAGTATTTGAAAGAAAACAGACGGGTGCTGCTCTCTAACTTACAGCTCAGCGGCAAGCTAAATAGCTATCTTGCCAATGTTGAACAGCAAGCTGAAGATATGTTTGAACAGCTGGTTAAACAGATAGCAGAGCGTGATGGTGTGACCGAGCAATTGAAGACTGCTGATCCAATGAAATGGGTTAAGAGAATGAACAACATCCGAAACAGGGCAGCTGAAATAGTTAATTCAGAAATTATATTCATATAATACTACCGGCCTCTGTAGTTAAAGTTACAGAGGCCGGTTCAATCTTTTTACTTATCCTTTGTAATAATCGTTATCAGCATTTTCTTTTGCTCGGCTGTCGGCATTTTCAGTTTCCCGCTTTCGGTCAAATGCTTGAGGACATATAGGATAAACCACGGATCGGAAAAGAAGGTATGCTGTAAGCCGAAAAGCCGTGCTTTATGCAAATGCGGCGGTGTTTTGGAAAGGAGCGCGGCGGTGAATGTATCCCGAAGCCGGCAAAAGGCGTCCCAATGCCGTTCTTTGATCTGACTTCCCACCGTAAGCAGCGCTGCCTTGATTTCCTCATTTTCAAGCATCACACAATGCGGAACGACCTTGGTGCAGCCGTTTTCATTCAGCACATCAATGTATCCCCGTTCGGCCAGTCTTGCATATTCGGCGGCGGACAGCTCCGCATCATCAAGCCAGCGTTTGAGTAGCATTAGATCTTGTGCAGAAACAGCGGGATAGTCATCGGATATCCGTTTTTCCGACCATTCGCTGTCGCATTGCCACAGGGTCAGATCCTCATAGCTGTTCCAACAGCAGCCGCAAAATTGCCCCATGCTGTCATCATATCGGGGCTTCGGCGCATTGAAATTCAGCACATCGGCAGAGCAGATATTATGTCCTCCGTCCGGCCGCAAGGTTGCCGCTTCATCAAAAGAAACCGTTTCTTTGTATAAATGCCGGCCGCTGCACGCTGTGATATACGGAATGAGAGACCACAGCAAAAAGTTTTCATCCTTCGGAGGATCGGTCGTCATGGTAACTTCCCCGTACTTGCCGCCGAGGATACGGCCATCATTCAGCAAGCTGCTTTCGATCAAACTGTCAAACAGTTCATCGGCAAAGAGAGCAGTTGCTTGACTGTACATGGCGTCGTGCAGGCGAATGATCTCCTCATCGGCTTCATCAATAATGATATTAGCAATGTATTTATCGCCTTTTTTCAGCAGAAATCCGTAATCATAAAGAAACTCGACCTCGCTCTCCACATAAACCGGGGACACACCAAGTGCGTCTGCGATCTCGTTTACGGACTGATAGCTGCTTCTCACCGTGTAGGCAATATTTTGCGACAAAGCACTGCGAAAGAAATTGGCATTGTTACCTTTTGTCCCTGTCGAGCCGTTGCAGCAGATCCTTGTGAGCCGGATAGGATTAAATTTGAGTTCTCCGTAATTTCGTGTCATTGTAACGCCCCTTTTCAGTTCTTTTTTGGCTTTAAACAAGTGCCACTTGACAGTGCCGAGAGGAATGCCCAGTCCTTCTGCAATATCTGCCTGCTTGCGATTTTCAAAGTAATACGCAATCACTATTCTTCTTTGCAGCTTGGAAAGATATGCGATCTCAGTCTGGAGACGATGGATAGCTTCTGTATTATCGTCGGTATCCAACTCGGAGTACGAATCTGCGATCAGTTCCGCAACCTCATCAATAGAAACACCAACCATACTTTTCGCAGCATCACGATAATAGTTACTGAGCGTATTATGCGCCACCGTCCAGATGAACTTTCCCATGTCCGCAACGTCATCCTTAACAAGGAGCGCACGGAACGCTCTTATCGTAATCTCTTGCGACAGATCCTCTGCATCGTGGATGCTTTTACACCTTTTCAGAGCAAATCCGAATATGGGTTTCAGATATTCAGTTATGATTTTCTCAACGTCTTGTCTGTTCACTTGTTTGCACCTCATTGAAAGCTTTCACCTATATAGACACGCGAATCTGAAAAGGTTGGAACTTTTTGAAAAATTATTTGAAATCGAAAAGAGAAATAACCGGAAGTATATTCATATACATCCCTTCAAACCGGAACTGACTTTCCGGACCTTCTTTTTCGAGAATAAATTGTGACAAATCGCTCTCAAGACAATCCTGCACTTTTTCAGGAGATACCCCAGACTTATCGCTGATCTGAGCAACGGTTGTATAGGCATCTTCGGAATGGATAGTCAACTGGTAAAGAGCTGTGGCAATCTTCAAGTTCTTTGCATCACTAAATGGCTTGATCATTGCCACGATTCGACGAACATCCGTATTCATCAGAGTTAGGTTCCTATTGTTTGAAAAGAACACTGCTCCGTGCCTCATCGTTGTTGTTATCTCCGGAATATTGCAGCAAGAATAGCCCCATTCAGCATTGCCCGCATGTTCAATAGCATCTTCTGTATCCCATCCCAGATTCATATTATCAGCTGTCATTCCTTTGGACAAAATAATCGTGTGAAGAGCTGCAGCCATTCTGAATGTAAAGTCAAAATCTTCGCCCTTAGGCAAGGACTCTATGCGTTTGCGAATAGCAAGGACAATATCTTCTGTCGTAGAAACGGGAGTATATCCGAGAAGTTCATCTACCGAAACGTCAAAGAGTTTTGCAATGTCGGGCAGAAGCTGGATATCAGGGCAGCACTGTGCTGACTCCCATTTGGAGACTGCTTGATTGGTTACGCCAAGGGCGCCCGCCAGTTCTTCTTGCGTAAGACCTTTCTGTTTTCTGAGAAAAGCGATCTGTTCATTGATTTTAATTTTAGTCATATAAGCACCTCACATTTGTTTTTTCGTAGCTACAATTATATTTTAAGTGCCTGCAGCTCTAAAAACAATGACGCGTAAGTTTGATGAGCTCGCATTTCATCCAACTTCCGGTTGGATAGTTTATCGTGAAAATTCCGCCGGCAAAACACCGGCGGCAGAGCTTTACTTTTAATAACGGAAATCGTGACCGCAAAATCATTTGCATTTCTTTTTAGCCACAAAAATATGCGCAAATTCAGTTTCATACTGTTCGGTTAGTAATAAGCCGGAATTTTTGATATAAGTTTTTATTTCATCATGCGTATCCGGAAATACTGTGATTTTTCTCGTTCCGGTGTCAATAAAACCGTCTTGGTTTTTGTCGATTGACAAAACGAATTTCCCACTGTCTTTTAGCAAAGCAGCCACTTTATTTATGGCGGTCTGTTTTTCCTTAATGTGCATAAAAGTAAGTGAGGAATAAATCACATCGAATTTGCGTTCAAATTTGCAGGCGAGAAAGTCATCGCAGATCAACTTAACATTTTCATATCCAAAAAGGTTTTCTTTTGCACGTTCTATGGTCTTGGGAGAAATATCAATGCCATAGAATTGACCGCATAAGGAAGCTACACGAACCGCAAGACGACCTGTTCCTACACCGATTTCAAAAACGGATTTGTTTTTGTCAAGTTCCATACTGTCGATAAAGACTTGTCCGTCCCATTTATCCATATAATCCCGTAAAGGCTTCGGATCGTGTACGGGATCGTTGTTTTCATCGATGAGCAGATCGTAATGTTTTGAAATAGAGGAAAGCTTGCAAAAGTACCGCCTTGTGCTATCTATTTGTCCGGTCGGGGTAACCGCAAACCCGCACTTTTTGTAAAACTCAACCGCCTCGTCATCGGTTTCAGCTGTAATACAGTCCGCCGCGAATTGATTCAAAATGAAATCAATAAGGCTTCTCCCAATACCGTGTTTGCGGTATTCGGGTTTCACGGCAATATCCAAAATCTCGGCGGTGCCATTTTCCATTCTAAAAACAACAATACCGGCGTATACGCTGTCCTTTTGGCAAACATACACGAAAGTATTTTTATCTGCCGTGTATTTTTCTGCCCTATCGTTTAACCGTTCCGGCATGGGATTAAATACACTTGGAGCAAGCAAATTTAAAACAGCCGAGTCGCTTAATTTGTCTTTTACATCACAGATAGAATACACTTCGCAAAGTTCTATGCCCAAAGCACCGTATTTTTTAATTTGTTCTTCTAAATAATACTGTTCCATATCGGTGTAATGCGCAGAATCAAGCTCAGCTCCTGTATAACCGCATTTGTCGAGAGGCAAGGTATCATAAAGGCTCTTAAAATCGGCAAATTTATATAGCTGTTTTACCTTTGCGGTAATTATATCACTGTTTTCATTACAGTTAAAAACGACGGTATCGCCGACATTGATTTTTTGCCGTTTATCGTCATTAAGCCGCAGTTCAATAGTTTTATTTCCCATTGCAATTTTTGAAAAGGCGGAAAAAGTGAGTTTCATATGATGAGTCATAACAAATACTCCTTAATATCGGGGGTAAATTGATTTCCGCAACGGGTAAGCTCACCGAGTATGCGGTCGATACCTTGCTCGGAGTTATACCAATTATCTTTGGTTATTCCCATACATACCACAGGGCAAACATAAAACATTGTATCGGGAAACGCCAACTGATAAAGCATAAGGCAACGCCGAGCGTGAAATGCCTTACAGACAATCAAAGCTGTCTTTATCTCTAAACCATTTTCGTCAACAACCTTTCGAGATAGAAAAGCGTTGTCACGAGTATGTCCTGACTTATCCTCTCCAATGATCGCATCCGCAGGCACACCGTTTTTAACAAATACATCTGTAAAGAACTCACAGTCAGATTGATAGTCGCCATTGTATATATCTGCCTTTGAGCGAACACCGGGCCATTTATCCCGTTTAACGCTGACTCCGCCTGACGGAACAAGCCACTTTGCATATCCCTTGCGATAAAGCTCGGCAGCATATTCAGGTTGCTCAGGGTGTGAGCCGCCGGGCAGAAAGATGGCGTCAACTTTTTCAGGTTCGTCAGAAACAAATATGTAGTTTGAAATATCTGTTATGATGCGGTTGTTCATTTGCCGATAACTCCTTTATACCAAATCGGAACGGGGTTTTTCATATCGTCATACCAGCTTAGCACATCTTTTGCCTAATTTACCATTACTTGAATTTGCTCGTTCCCAAAAGGAATTGCCCAAGGCACAGAAGATAAAGTATTACTGCTGATATAAAGTGCGAGAAGCTCCCAAAACTCCATAGGCACATCATTATCAAAATATCCGTTTACCATTCCGGTAGCAAACAGTGGGGTGGCTTGAGCGCACCATACAATGCGATTAAATTCTTCCCACGGATCTCCGAAATCATTTCTGTTAAAGTCAATGATGTAGAGTTGCTTATCGTTACCTATCATCATATTACCAATATGATAATCTCCGTGCTGATAAGTTCGAGGGTGGCCGCTAAGCAAGTGTCTGTGTGCGTTAATGTAATCAATAAAGGCTTGTCCGTTTTCATACTTGATAGGACATTCTTCATACATTTTGATTTTGCGATCTGCTTTACGGTTAAAATAGATTTCCCAATCTTCAATTCCTTCAGGAGCAGGAATTTTATGAATTTCTTTTAGTATTCGTCCTGCTTCAAAGCCGTAAGAATACTGCTCATCACTTGTGAGATTGTGTGCATTTTCTTCTGCATCAACACCGTCTATCCAAGCTTGAATTGAATAAACCCCTTCGTCAGATATACCGAACTCTAACGGTTTGCACATTGGTACACCGAGAGCTGCTACCCGACGCATAAGTTCATATTCACTTTTCTTTCGCTCATATTGTTCAATCGGAGAAACACGAAGTAAGAATTTGTTCCCTTGCCCGTCAGTAACACAATACTTTTTATCTCCCGACCAGCCTTTGTTTATCTGTTCTTTTGTGACAAATTCAGTCATTAGAAATCCACTCTCAAGCTATATTCTGATTTTTCAATTACAGGACGATACCACTCGGGCAAGGTTGTTTTTGCTTCTTCGGGAGAAAGCCAAAAATAATTCTCAATTTTCCCGTCGTTTGTTTTTAACTGCTGAATACATTCAGCAAGGAATAATACAACGGTTTTTTGCCTGCCGCCGGGAATGTTGTAGCGAATTGTTTCTTTAAAATTCGGAACAAAATTCACAGATATGCCTATTTCCTCTTTGATTTCCCGCTTAGCGGTCTGTTCTTCGGTTTCAAAGGCTTCCATATGTCCTTTAGGTACGCTATAGGTTCGCGACCGCCGTTGAAAAAGACAAAGATATTCAATACTGCCATTGCATTTTCTAAATATTACCGCACCGCAAGATTTTTGGAATAATGCTTCGATTTCAGTTTTATAATACTGCTCCTGAAAATGCACCTGCTCTGCTATTTCATTCTGCGTGAATATTGTTCCCGATGGAGCCATAACCAGCTTATCTTCAAGATCATTTTCCCTGTGAACAATTCCAATAATTTTGCCCGTGTATTCAGTTACGGGCTTATCCACGCCGAGCAAGTAAACATCAAGCTCTTGGCCGTCACCGCCAAAAACATCCGGAATATATCCGTAATTGATGGGATATGTCAGACTGTATCTTACTTTATTATGCACATAGCCTATCGGACGGTCAATTTTAATATGAACCGTCTTTCCGAGATAAGATCTCACAAGTGCTTTTCTCAAGGTATAAACAATAAAATCGTGTTTACCTTTAAGATATTTTTCTCTGCCGCAGTCAATAGGCGCTTGCAGGGCAAGGGAAAATTTTAGATTTTCATACTCTTTTGCAACCGATGGCGTACTGTTAAGATAATCTCTGAAATTTATGTAGTTTATAAATTCCATACTGTTTGTACGGACAACGTGGATAAAATGGGTTTGTAAATCTCCTGTGCCGTCATAAAAGCTACCCGATGCAAATAACAGTTGCTCACCTAAATCGGATTGCGGTCTGTAATAAAAGCCCTCATTCTCTAACTTTTCTTTAAAAGCAAGAAACTCATTAAAATCATCAACCACAACAGCAATGTCAATGATGGGCTTTGCTTTTATAGAAAGTATAGAGGTGCTTCCTATGTGCTGAATATCCTTAGCGACATTACCTAAAATATTTTTCAGACGAGAAATTGTATTCTGAGCTTCAGTTTCCCATTCTTTTTCGTGATCAAAAAGTGCTACGGTTCCGCGCTTTAATCCAATCATCAGCTATTCTCCAAAATACATTTAATTTCATACATAGCAACCTTGTTTGAATCCCATTTTAAGGGTTTTCCTGCTTTGTCATATATTTATTTTACCATAATACGATCTTTCTTTCAATGTTCGGTTATGAACTCGTTTAATAGAGTCTGTAGGTTTACAATAGAAGTGTTACAGTAGTGAATAAAAAGAAGTGACGAATGGAAAATTCTGTGTTACAGTTAAGTTGCGAGACAAAGCAGACAGGAGGATTAACCATTCGTCATGAAAATTGTAACACAAACAATGCTGTATCGTCAAGCCCTAATTAAATATTCTTTGAAATAT